>JAJDCT010000141.1 GCA_029260695.1 Phycisphaeraceae bacterium | reverse complement strand
TCGCGGAGGTGATCGCGGCGAATATGCCGGTCATGGCCCTGCTGTTCGTCCCGATCCTGGCGTACATTTTCATGGGCGACGGCATGCTGTTTCCCTGGGCGGCGAAGATCTATGACGAACCTTCCGCCGCGCACCACGCCTCGGTTGAAACGCACGACGCACAGGTCATCACGGTTTCGGACGAGCCCGTTTCCCACGAAGGGGCTGGTGGGCACGAGGCGGTCGAGGCTGTGACAGATGAGGCCGGTAGTGTGGACGGCGAAGGTGTTTCGGTTAAAGCCCGTCATGAAAACCACGAAATGGTTCTCAAGCATCTGGTCCCCGGCAAGCGGCCGTACCTGACGCGGTGGTTCTTCACCGCGCGCTGGGTTGCGTACCTGCTGATCTGGTCGGGGCTGGGTATCTATTTCCTCAAGACCTCGACTGCGATGGAGTCCGGCGACGGGGCGAAGCTGACCCGGAGGCTGGAGAAGCTGGCGGCCCCCGGGACATTGCTGTTTGCGGTGACGCTGACCTTTGCGGCATTCGATCTGATCATGTCGCTGGACCCGGTGTGGTTCTCGACGATGTGGGGCGTGTACTACTTCGCCGGCTCTGCTTTGGGCGCGGTGGCAACGATGATCCTTGCGCTGATGGCTTTGCAGCGGTCCGGGTACCTGCCCAGCGTGTCGGCCGAGCACTACCACGACCTGGGCAAGCTATTGTTTATGTTCGTGTTCTTCTGGGGCTACATCGCGTTCAGCCAGTTCATGCTGATCTGGTACGCCAACCTGCCTGAGACGAACTACTGGTTCGAGCTTCGTGGGATCACGACCCAGGCGGGTAACCCGTTTGTGTCGGGCTGGACCTTGGTGGCGTTGGCGCTGCTATTTGGCCACCTGCTGATCCCGTTCGTGCTGTTGTTGCCGCGGTGGGTCAAGCGTAGCCGCAAGCTCCTGCCGTTCTGGGCGGTCTGGATGCTGGTGATGCACTGGGTGGACCTCTGGTGGGTGGTGATGCCGAACTACGCGACGCCGAACCCGCCATTGCCAACGGTTGAACTGTTGTGCCTGCTGGGTGTGGGCGGTGTGGCTGTGGGCAGCGCGGTGCTGCGTGCGACCAGCCAAGGCTTGATCGCGGCGGGCGACCCCCGCCTGGGCGACTCCCTGGGCCACGTCAACCCGTATTAAAGGACCGAAACGATGCCCTCCGGCTCACACGACATCAACGTCAAACTCCTCGCCCTGATGGGTATCGTCAGCGCGATCCTGGTCTTCTCGCTGGTGGTCGCGACCCAGGCGTGGTTCCGTTACGAGTTCCAGCAGGAGAACCAGCGGAAGTACGTCGATGTCCCGTTCGCCGAGTTGGTGGACTTACAGGAAAGCCAGAGGTCGGCCCTGAACGCCGACCCGCACTACGCTGACGCCGAGAAAGACCGGGTCATCGTCCCGATCGACATGGCGATGCGTGGCGTGGTCGAGAAGTACGCACAAAGTGAATGATTGACTTGGTGCCCCTGCCTAGGTGGTAGGGGGTTGAACCCAGCCCTCCGGGCTTCGTGATGAGACACGGTAAGAAGTCATACGCACATGAAGGCAAACGTGACAACCCGAGTGCTGCCCGTGATCGCGGGCGTCTTGCTGGCGGCCCTGATACCGGGGGTGGGTCCGGCGGCGCAGGTTGCCCGTGCCCAGGCGTATAAGCCCCAGGAATCCACTGCGCCGGCCGACGCTCAATCAAGCCAACTCAAGAGCGTGGACATGGATTATCACCTGGGGGCGCAGGTCTCGCCGGACCTGGTATTCACTGATTCCAACGGCCAACGCGTCAAGCTCGGCGACTACTTCGACGGCGAGCGGCCCGTGGTCCTGCAACTGGGCTACTACCAGTGCCCGATGCTCTGCGGGCTTGTCTTCAAGGGGGTCCGTACCGCGGTCGGCGAGATGGATTGGGTCCCCGGCGAGCAGTACCAGATTGTCACCGTCAGCATCGACCCGGCCGAGCAGCCTTCGCTGGCGAAGATGAAGAAGGAAACGTTCGCCCGGGAGCTCAAGAACGAATCGGGCAAGGCCGGGACCGAGGACGGCTGGCACTTCCTGGTCGGCGAGTCACACATGATCGAACAGCTGGCCGACGAGGTCGGGTTCGGGTTCAAGTGGGTCCGCGAGCCGCAGCAGTTCGCCCACCCCGCTGTCATCATGATCCTCTCGCCGGACGGCAAGGTCACACGCTATCTCTCCGGGGTGAACTACGACCCGCAGACGCTTAGGCTCTCGCTGGTCGAGGCATCGGAGGGGAAGGTCGGTTCGCTGGTGGACCAGTTCCTGCTGACCTGTCTGCACTACGACCCGAGCCTTGGGACTTACTCGGCGACGGCGATGGGGATCATGCGGATCGGCGGTGGGTTGACGGTTATTGTGATGCTCATCGTGGTCGGGGGTTTGTTGTGGCGGGAGTACCGCCGACGTATCCGGATCGAAACACACTCTGCCGCGCACGGCGCGGCGTAGGGCTAGGCGCCTTAAGGAACAGGAACGCGGATGCTGGCGATCCTTGCACAAGCCGAGAAGACTTTATTCCTCCCCCCCGCGCGGTCGACCATGGCCGGTGCGCACGACGGTCTCTACAACTTCGTGTTGTGGATGAGCGTGTTCTGGCTGGTCCTGATCGCGGGGCTGCTGGTCTACTTTGTCATCAAGTACCGCCGGAAGAGCCCGCACGACAAGCCGGTGGGCCCGACGCACTCGACCGCGATCGAGCTGGGCTGGACGTTGCCGCCGCTTATTTTGGTGATGATCATCTTTGTGTGGGGCTTCCGCGGGTTCATGAACATGAACCAGGCCCCCAACGGCGCGTACCAGGTCCTGGTCAGCGCCAGCAAGTGGAACTGGGCGTTTACCTACGGCGGGGGTGAGAATGACGGCACCCTGCACGTCCCGGTCAACACCCCGATCAGCCTGGTGCTGACCTCGACCGACGTGATCCACAGCTTCTACGTCCCCGAATTCCGCGTGAAGAAGGACGTGGTCCCCGGGCGGTACAACAAGACCTGGTTCCAGGCGACCGAGGTCGGCGAATACAACCTCTTCTGTGCCGAGTATTGCGGCCAGCAGCACTCGCAGATGATCACGAAGGTGGTCGTCGAATCGCAGGAAGACTTTGACGCTTACCTGGAGGTGCGTGGCCGGTGGTGGAAGACTGAGAAGCCTGTCGACGTGGGCAAAACTGTGTATAAGGATCGGGGTTGCGCCCAGTGTCACTCCCTTGACGGCACAGCGGGGACGGGCCCGACGTGGAAGAATATTTTCGGTGACGAGAGAAAGTTCGTCGACGGCTCGACGCGCATCGCCGACGAGAATTACATCCGCGATTCGATACTGAATCCCGGGAATGAAGTGCTTGAGGGCTACGACAACGTCATGCCGACCTTCCAGGGCCAGATCAAGGACCCGGAGATCACCGGTGTGATCGAGTTGCTTAAATCGATCAGCACGAAATATGACGGGAAGATTCTCGGTGAGATGCCCGCCGATCCCGGCGATGAGGCTGACGGCGGCTCCGGGGACGGGACACAGGCGCAAGAGTAGAAACAGATACACGGACCCCGACCCCCGGCACACGGGGCGGGCAGCCGCAGGATTTACGGAACGAGGATACTTACGATGTCGGTCATACAAGACCCGGTCAAAGTGGGCGGCTACGGCGGGCAGCAAGAGCCCGGCGGGACGAACTACATCAACCACAGCAAGGGCATCATGTCCTGGCTGCTCACGCTGGACCACAAGCGTATCGGGCTGATGTACATGATCGCCGTCCTGGGCGCTTTCCTGCTGGGCGGGTCGCTGGCGGTCGTGCTGCGGACGATGCTCTTTATGCGTGCCGCCCCCGACGTCGCCCCGATGACGCCCGCGGCGCAGGACCTGTACAACCAGGTCTTCACCCTCCACGGGGCTGTCCTGGTGTTCATGTTCATCATCCCGGCGGTCCCCGCGATCCTGGGGAACATCGTTCTGCCGTTGATGCTCGGTGCCAAGGATGTCGCGTTCCCTCGGCTGAACCTGCTGAGTTGGTACTGCTACATGGTCGGCGGGGCGTTCTTCCTCTTCGTGCTTCTAAACGGTCGGCTGGATACGGGCTGGACGTTCTACACCCCGTACTCGACTTCGTCGACCACCAGCGTGACCGCCGCGACACTCGGGGCGTTTGTCCTGGGGTTCAGCTCTATTCTCACGGGGCTGAACTTCATCGCGACGATCCACATGCTCAGGCCGGCGGGCATGGGCTGGTTCCGCATGCCGTTGTTCCTCTGGGCGTTGTACGCGACCAGCATCATCCAGGTCTTGGCGACCCCGGTGCTGGCGATCACGCTGCTGCTGCTGGCCGCCGAGCGCGTCCTGGGTGTGGGCATCTTCGACCCGGCGATGGGCGGTGACCCGGTCCTGTTCCAGCACTTCTTCTGGTTCTACTCCCACCCGGCGGTCTACATCATGATCCTCCCGGCGATGGGCATCATCAGCGAGTTGATGGCCACGTTCTGCCGGCGTCAGATCTTCGGGTACAGCTTCATCGCCTTTAGCTCCATCGCCATCGCCCTGCTGGGCTTTTTGGTCTGGGGCCACCACATGTTTACCAGTGGCCAGAGCGCGATGACCAACGCGGTGTTCAGCCTGATCACCTTCTCTGTCGCGATCCCGTCTGCGATCAAGGTCTTCAACTGGCTGGCGACGATGTACAAGGGCAGCATCAGCCTGGCGACCCCGATGCTTTACGCGCTG
The DNA here is from genome assembly GCA_029260695.1 of Phycisphaeraceae bacterium. Taxonomy (GTDB): domain Bacteria; phylum Planctomycetota; class Phycisphaerae; order Phycisphaerales; family Phycisphaeraceae; genus JAJRRS01. The sequence goes on along the minus strand of JAJDCT010000141.1, from coordinate 3,591 downwards.
GCGTTTATCTGGCTATTCACCATCGGCGGACTCACCGGCGTGTTCCTCGGGGCCCTGTCGCTGGACATCATGGCTCACGACACCTACTTCGTCGTCGCACACTTCCACTACGTCATGGTCGGGTCGATGCTGACCGCGTTCATCGGTGGGATGTACTACTGGTGGCCCAAGATGTTCGGGAAGATGTACTCCGAGCCGGTCGCCAAGGTGGCCTGGTTCCTGATCTTTGTCGGGTTCAACCTGACGTTCTTCATCCAGTTCATCGCCGGCAGCCAGGGCATGCCCCGAAGGTACGCCGACTTCCTCCCCGAGTTTGCCTGGTATCACCAGTTCTCCACGGTCGGCTCGTACGTCCTGGCGATCGGGCTGTTTCTGGTGTTGTACAACTGGGTCCACTCGCTGTTCGCCGGCCGTAAGGCCCCGCAGAACCCCTGGGGCGGCAACACCCTGGAGTGGCACACCTCTAGCCCGCCGCCGCACGAGAACTTCACCGAAGACCCCCACGTCACCGACCCTTACCAGATGCACGCCTGGGACTACGACGAATCGATCGACGGCTACGTCTACGACAAGGCCAAGGCCATCGAACTGGATCAGCAAAGCCATCACTGATTTGACAGACCACCCGGCACGACCCGACCACGGGATTTGACCGCTTATGACCAGTGAAAACGAACATACCGGCGACACGGGCCACGGTGACAACCACCACCCGCACCTCGCACACCACTTTGAGACACCCGCCCAGCAGTTCGAGTCCGGCAAGCTGGGGATGTGGGTCTTCCTCGCGACCGAGATCCTGATGTTCGGCGGGCTCTTCTGCGCCTACGCCATCTACCGAGGCAACCACCAGGATGTCTTCCTGTATGGGTACGGGGCGCTCGACAAGATGTGGGGCGCGACCAACACCGTGGTGTTGCTCGCCAGTTCGTTGACAATGGCCTGGGCTGTGCGTGCCGCACAGAAGGGCCAGCAGAAGCTATTGATCGGGATGCTCATCGCTACCTTCATGGGTGGCGTCGGGTTCATGGTCATCAAGGGTGTTGAATACAAGGCCAAGTGGGACCACCACCTGTTCCCCGGGACGATGAACGCGTTTTATTATGAGGGCGGTCAGCCCAAGCACCCCGAGGCATTGCCTCACGCCATCGAGTACATCGACGGGCGCAACTTGGGCGGTGAGGCGCACGGCGGGGGGGGGCACGCCCCGGCGGGTCACGAACCTGCGGAAGATTCCCCTCAGCATGAAGCAGTGCCGGGAGATGATGCACACGCTGCGGAGCACACCTCGGCGGAGCCTGCTTCGGCAGGCGTCCGGGCAGAGCAAAATGCCACCGCCCATTTAGCCTCCGCTTCTCCGGTCATTGTCCAGGCGGTATATGGGGCCCCGGCCGACGTTTCCACGATCAAGCCCCCGGCAAGCCCCGCGGACATGGGCGTGAATGATGCCGTGATCGATCAGGCTGGCGAGGTGTCGATGCCCAGCGCCGCACACACACAGATCCTCTGGAATGACCTAAGCAGCGATCAGCAGAAGAAGGTCCACCTGTTCTTTGGGATCTATTTCCTGATGACCGGCCTGCACGGCCTGCACGTCCTGATCGGCATGGTCCTGATCGCCTGGCTGATCTTAAAGGCCAAGAAGGGCACCTTCGGCAAGGACTACTTCGCCCCTGTCGATATCGGAGGCCTCTATTGGCACCTGGTCGACCTGATCTGGATCTTCTTGTTCCCATTGCTTTATCTGATTCACTAACCGATTAGCTTATAGCCGTTAGCGATTAGCAAAGTCATACAATCTACCCGATACCCGATACCCCCGAGCCTCCGACATGAGCCATGCACATACGAACGACGATCACGGGATGGGACACGTTAGCCCCATCTGGATGCTGCTTGGCGTGTTCGCCCTGCTGATCTTCTTTACCGTCCTGACGGTTGCGGTGACGTATGTCGACCTGGGCCCGGCAAACATCTGGGTCGCGCTGGCGGTCGCTGTGGTCAAGGGCGCACTGGTTGGGCTCTACTTCATGCACCTGCGCTACGACTCGCCATTTAACAGCCTGATCCTGGTCAGCGCGTTCCTCTTCCTGGCGGTGTTCATCGGGCTAGCGTTGATGGATACCGGCGAATATCAGAGCAACATCGCCCCCCCCGACTCCGTCCGCCCGAACTCTGGCTAGAGTCGCAGGTGGGTGTGGTTCACATGGCCTGAGATAGCCCATCACGCCTGGGTATTACGACGCCTCTATATATTTGTTCCCATAGTCCGCGATCAGCGGCCACACGGTGCGTTGTCTGCAGACCGCTGAGATGTCGGCTATCGTAAATCACCCATGAGCACGCCGACCCCTGCGCCTGACAACCCCGGCTTCTTCGAAGATCGGCACACCCACCTCCCACAGGGTACGGGCACCTTGGGGATGTGGTTGTTCCTGGCCGCGTTGGGCATACTCTTCGCTTCGTCCCTCGTTGCGTACCTGGTCATCCGCCTGACGACACTCAAAGCCGTCACCGACCCCGTGACCGGCGAGGTCATACGCCAGGCCGGGCCGGCGCTGGGATCGATCCCGATGCCTTCGGGCCTGTGGGTATCGACCACGGTCATCCTCGCGAGCAGCTACACGATCCACCTGGCCCTGCGGGCGATTCAGCAGGAGCGTCAGGAAGTGTTCCGCCGATGCCTGGCGGTGACTGCGGCGCTGGCGGTCTTGTTCCTGGTGATCCAGACACCCAGCCTGATGGCGCTGCTCGGCGAACACAAGGCATACCGCGAACAACTACATGGCGAAGCAAGCCTCGGCCTGATGCCCCAGGGGATGGTCTTCTTCCTCATCGTCGTCCACGCGGCACACCTGATCGGCGGCATGATCCCCCTGGGTGTGGTCACGCATCACGCATGGCGGAAAAGATACGACCACGAATCGCACAGCCCCGTCCGCTACGTCGCGATGTACTGGCACTTCCTGGACGTGGTCTGGCTATGCCTCTTCGCCGGCCTGCTGCTGATCGGGTGAGGCCCGCCCGCTTGCCTAAACCACACACCTCGGCACGGCTGGTCGTTGCCCATATGTGCCACATCATATAGCTACCCCATTGAAAACATGGGGGGGTATGCCTGCCTGGTGCTTGATGCTGGGGGCCGCGGTGTCTATTGTCGGGTTCTGCTGATCCAGACCGGTTCGGCTGTGAAGCGAATATTATATCTGTGAGTGACACATCCCACACCAAGGCCGCCCCCGGTACCCCCAATGACGGGGCGCTGCGTGACGCCCAGGCGTCCAACGCCCAGCTTGTGCTGCGCCTGTTCCGGATGGGCTGGTCTTACAAGTTACCCGCGGTCGCGGTGGTGGGTCTGCAGTTTGTGTTGCTGGCCCTTGCACTCTCAGGCTTGGGGCTCACCGGGCTGGGCATCGACGTGATCCGCAAGGGCCTGGACCCCACCGCGGCCGACCCGGCGTACCCGTTTGGACTGACGCCGCCGGGGGATTGGTCGGCGATGCGGGCGGTCTGGGTGGTGGCCGGGGTGGTGCTGGGCATCGCGGCGGTACGTTTCTTTCTGGATAAGACCTCAAGGATCGCCAAGGCGCT
>JAJDCT010000140.1 GCA_029260695.1 Phycisphaeraceae bacterium | reverse complement strand
GGGGACAGGAGAGGAGAAAGTCGATCATGGTAGATCTCTACAGAGACGCCGGCCTGAGGCCGGTGCGCGGGCTGTTTGTGTCGCTGTTCTCAATAGGGTTATTGTGCATTAGTGCGCATGATGCCCCTGCCCAGGTCCCGGTCTTACCGGTGGCGGTATCGGGTCAGCCCGCACCGCAAGGCGACGGGGTGTTTGCCAACTTCGTGAATCCGATGCTCAATACCCAGGGGCAGGTCGCTTTCACAGCCGATCTCCTGCTGGGTGGCACCGTGACATCGCAGAACAACCAGGGACTCTGGGGCGGACTCCCCGGCACGCTCGGTCTGGTAGCACGCGAGGGGGCACAGGCGCCGGGCACCATCGGCACAGATTTTTCCTTCTTCGACAGACCGATCCTGTCCGACAATGGCGTCATCGCCTTCACCGCCACGTTGCGCGGCGTCCCGTCAAGCGGCAACACAGGCATCTGGTCTGGAACCATCGACGCGCCAAGCCTCGTATTCCAGAAAGGCCAACTCATACCTGGCTTTACCGACCGGACCTTCACCGGGTTCAGCAGCCTGCGACTCGCGGGGGACCACCTGGCATTCCTGGCGGACGAACTCGTTGGCTTCTTCCCACAAGACGCTATCTGGGCGGGCCCCGCGGGCACGCTGCGAGCCATCGTCAGAGAGGGTGACCCGGCACCCGGGCCCGGCGTGGGGGCATATGTCAACATTGCAGACCTGGCCGTGAGTCCAGCCGGCCAAACCCTCATCACCAGTTCGGCTCGTCGGTCTACTGGCTCCGGGTTCCGGGGTGGGCTGTGGTCAGAACAGTCGGGCTCATTAACCGTGGTCGCATTGCGGTCAGACCCCCAGTCAGGAAACATTACCCCTTTCGGTACGATAGGATCGTCTGCCATCAACTCCGCTGGCCAGGTCGCCTTCCTCAGTAGCCACAGGCTTGACAGTGACGGCATCAGAAAGTTCGGGGTATGGGCTGGCCCAACGAACAACCCACAACCCGTGATCATGCCCGGTGATGATGCACGGGGCCCAGGCACTGCCGACTTCTTAAACACCAGCGACGTCGTCATCAACGCCAGTGGCACACTCGCCTTCGCCGGCACACTGGAGATCGAACCCGGCGGGGCGACCCTTGATGATGACCATGCTCTGTGGGTCGGCCAGCCAGCAGCGCTCCAAATGGTGGCGCGCGAAAGCGACACGGCACCCGGGGCCGACGCCACCTTCCGGCTCTTTGACACCCCTACCTTGAACGCGTTCGGCGACGCTGTATTCACCGCCTCATTAACACTCGAGCCCGGGAAGGTTGAGCAGAACAATGACCGCGGCCTCTGGGCATACCACAACCAGCAGCTGCGCCTTCTGCTTCGCGACGGCGATGAAATCGACATCGACCCGACCACAGGCATCGACCTTCGAACCATCGCCGCCATCGGATTTACCGGCGGTACCGGAGGCGAGGACGGACTGGCCCGCGGCTTCAATGACGATGGCCTGGTCGTCGTTAAGCTGACCTTTACCGACAACACAAGCGGCATCTTCACCGCCGTGGTCCCCGAGCCGGGCACGTTGATAACATTGCTCCTCTTGCCGACGCTGCTGAGTATGCCAGGGCGGTCCGGACAAAGACGGTAAGACCATACCCGCTGCCACCCCCCCCCACTCTGGCCTAATCAACAGCGGCTTGCCCCGGCCTGCCCTCACCGCCTGACCCACCCACACCACCCATGCGGCTTGTGCTTCCGGGTGCAGCATCAAAAAAATACCCCCGGGCTGGATGCCCGAGGGTCTTCGCAAGTATTTTATGGTTCGCTACTTGTAAGCGAGGGTGACGGGAGTCGAACCCGCAACCTCCGGATCGACAGTCCGGTGCTCTAACCAATTGAGCTACACCCCCTAAGGGGACTCGCCCAGGTTCGCTGGACGAGCCACATACTCTAGTTTTGGCTGGCGGGTTGTCAACTGCCCGCCCACCGCTCCGACAAAAACGGATTACAGGGCGATCTTCTTGAACCGACCCGCCTTGGCGGCCTCCATCGCGGTGAGGATCACATCCATCGCCCGGTAGCCCTCCATCCCGTCGATCGCCGGCTTGCGCCGCTTGAGGATCGACTCCGTGAAGCTGTCGATCACCCCGCTGGGGATCTGCCGGGTGTTCGTAGACATAGCACCGACCTGGTGGAATTCACGCTCACCGTTGCGGTACTCCACCACGACACCGAAGTCCGGGTGCTTGTCGATCTTAATCACGCCGCCACTACAGAAGATGGTGGTCCCGTTGTCACCACCGCCGTAGTTGGTCCAGGAGATGTTCATGGACCCCACGACGCCGGAGCGTGTCTTGAGCGTGATAAAAGCGTTGTCGTCCAGCGGGATCAGCCTGCCCTTCTCGGTGCGCTTGTCCAGCGTCGTGATGACCCCGCCAGCAAGGACGAATTCTTCGCCCAGCAGCCAGCGCATCAGGTCCGCTTTATGCACACCCAGGTCGCCCGTCACGCCCATCACCGCAGGCACCTTCTTAAAGAACCAGCTCTTGGGACCATCGACTGACCAGCCATCGGGCCCGGGGTGCTTGAATGAGGTCTCAAAAGTAATGGGTTTGCCGACACGCCCGGAGTCCAGGACCTCCTTGGCCTTGACGTGCGGTGGCATCAGCCGCTGGTTCATCCCGACCATGAGGTACTTGCGTGCCTGCTTCGAGGCAGCGAGCATCCGCTTGCCCTCCGCACGGGTCGTCGCCATCGGCTTCTCGACCAACACATGCAGCCCGGCCTTGAAAGCATCCACCGTCATCGGGGCGTGAAGCTTGTTCGGCCCGCAAACCACCGCGGCGTCCAGATCCTGCTCCTTGAGCATCTTCTTGTAATCGGTATACGCCGCCGCACCCAGCGGCCCGGCGGTCTTCTTGGCCCGGCCACGGACCGGGTCCGCGATCGCGACAACCTCTGATTGACTGTTCGCCACCGCCTCGGGGATATGCCGACGCTGCGCAATCGCGCCGCAACCGATGATGCCGTACCTGACTGTCTTCATGGTGTCTCCTGCCGCACGATCAACCCGATGCGGACGTTACTAAAGCCATGCCCTTCACAGGCATTGTTATGTCTGGTTTGCTGTTAACTACCGAGAAAACGCCTCGGCTTCGCGTACTGTACTTGCGTATCCATCCGGGTCACAACGGCATGCCGATGATCGTCGCTTCAAATACAAGCCGGCCATCAACCACACCCTGCACGCGGCTCTTGCTGCGCCGCGCCCTGAGCTCAATCAACTCGCAGAGGATGTGCAGCCGATCGCCCGGGACGACCTGCCCCCGGAACTTCACGTCCTCAAGCCCCGCGAATCCCATGAACTCGATGTCCTGTTTGCTCAGGCAGATGAAGCTGGCAAGCTGCGCACCGGCCTCGACCATCAGCACACCCGGGAAAATAGGCCGGCCCGGGATGTGACCCGCCACCCAGAACTCATCGTCCCCCACATCTCGGTACGCCAACGTGTACTTCAAGTCGTCGGTCGCATAAATAATCCCATCGATCAGACGCATCGCGCCACGGTGGGGGTTGATCTTCTCGATCGCCGCAGCGTCGTAGGCCTCACCACTAAAATCGATATCCGAGATATCAAACAAGAGCTGTGGGGCCATGCAAAAACCAAACCTTCCCGTCTAAGTGCCTGCCTGAATGGTCATCCCCACCGCGTCCACACGGTGATCCCCAACCCATCCGGGAACCCTCCCGCGGGTCGGCTTGAGAGATCCTCCGGGGAGAGCCTACGGTGCTGGACTTCCAAGAACGATCCCGGCGTGCATGGGGGCAACTTCCGGGGGTTACTTCCGGGGTAACTTCCGGGGTACTCGCGGTGCTATCTACCTACCCTCAGGCACATCCGCAAAGAACCCAAGCGACGTCCGCAGGCACGTCACACGGATGATGCTTGCTTGTAAGTCAGTCCCACCGTGGGAATTAATCGCCGTCCCGGTTTTCAAGAACCTTCACCCGCAGCGCCTGAGCCATGTTCTTGACGTCCTGCATCTGCTTACGGACACGGGTGCCAGCAGCCTTGTTTCCACCGGCCGCCTTACGCAGATCGTCTTCCACGGAACTGACCAGGGTCTTGAGTTGTTCGTAGGCTTCGAGCATGGATATCTCCAGTGTGAATGTTTGGTTTGACCGTCCTAGGCCCCTGACGGGCTAAAATAGCGTACCCAAGGCCGCCATCGGCAGCAAACGGGGGTCCAAAAGGACTTCCAGACCATCCGCCGAGCCTCAGCCCGGGGTTGGCTCACTGCCAGGCCCGTATCTCACACCCCCACAGCCCCCACCAACGCCTCAACCAGCCCAGACACGTTGGATTTTCCGGCCTCAACCGTGATATCCAGACCCAACTCACGCATCGTCCCGCTGGTCACCGGGCCAATCGACGCCGTCTTGACCCCATCAAGCAGGGACCGCTCACCACCAAGCAGCTCCACCAGGTTCCCCGCGGTCGACGAGCTGGTAAACGTCACCCAGTCGATCCCGCCATCTTTCAACGCTTCCATAACATCGCCCGGCAACCCCGCCGCGATCTTCGTCTGGTACACCACCAACTCCGTCACCTCCGCCCCCGCATCACCAAGCAGCTTAGGCAACGCCGGCCTCGCGATATCCGCACGCAGCAACAACATCTTCTGACCGGTGACATCCTCTCTGGCAATCATCTCCTGCGCCAGCGCCTCGCCCATCGTCCTCTCCGGCACGAAGTCCGGCCGAATCCCAAGCCGCCGCGCCAACGCCTCAGACGTCGCCTCACCCACACTCGCAACCTTCACACCCGCCAAATGACGCGCATCCAACCCAAGCGCCCCCATCCGGTCCGCCAGCGCCTCCACACCGTTGCCACTGGTCAGGATCAGCCAGCCGTACCCGCCGATACCCCGGATCGCCTGATCGACCTCACCCCAATCCGTTGGCGGCACCACCTCAATCGTCGGCGCTTCATACACCTCTGCCCCCAGCTCCTCCAAACGCAAACTAAGCTGCGACGCCTGCTGCCTTGTCCGCGTCACCAGAACGCGCTGACCAAACAACGGCCTCGCTGTGAAAAAGTCCAACCCCGGCTCATCCAACCCCGCCACCTGACCCACCAGAATAATCGCAGGCGAACCGATCCCCCTCTCCTTAATAAGCTGCTCGATCCCGTTAAGCGGACCGCGTACCGAACGCTGCTTCGTCCGCGTCCCCCATTGCACCACCGCCGCCGGCGTCGATGCATCCAACCCGTTCTGCGTCAGGCTCGCAACGATCCGCGGCAACTGCCCGATACCCATGTAAAAACACGAAGTCCCGCCCGCCGAGATCAGACCAGCCAGTGATGTGTAATCCACCGCCGTGTCCGCCTTGCCCGGGTCTTCATGACCCGTCACAAACGTCACCGTGCTGGCGACCTTCCGATGCGTCACCGGGATGCCCGCGTAGGCCGGCGCAGCGATCCCGCTGGTGATCCCCGGTACCACCTCACACCCGACACCGTGCCTTGCAAGAAAAGCCGCCTCCTCAGCACCCCGACCAAACAGATACGGATCCCCCCCCTTCAGCCGAACAACCGCCAGCCCCTCCAGGGCCAGATCGACCAATAACTGATTCGTCTGGTCCTGTGTCAGCTTGTGAGCCCCCCCACGCTTGCCCACGTCGATCAGCCTCGCATCCGAACGGGCCTCCCTAAGCAGCCTGGGGTTCGCCAACGCATCGAACACCACCACGTCCGCACGACGCAGCCGATCCAGCCCCTTGGCCGTGATCAACCCAGGGTCGCCCGGCCCAGCTCCGATAAGTGATACGAAACCCGTCATTTTTAGCCCCGTCTCTGTCAAGCTAAGTAAACCTTGCCGATTGTCCGGCCGATCTTAGCAATGCTGGCGCCTCGTTGCCCGATTGAAACGCCGGAACCTCGGCCCCCCCCTCAGCCCCCGGCTCCACCGGGGGATCAAACTAGGGGATAACGCCCTAAGGGATCGCCTCGCTGCCCCGACCACATTGTATTTTCTGTATCCCCACGCCAAGGAGTTGAGCATGTCTGACCAGATCCAACCCAGCCACCTCAAACTCATCAAGCCCCCCTCCGGCCCAAGCGACGTACTCTTCATGGAACGCAGAAGCTGCGACCGCCTGCCCCTCAACGGCACCGCCACCGCCATCATCACCGACAACGCCGATCCCAAACAGCCCACCAAAAAAATCTGCTCCGTGAGGCTCGCAAACCTCTCGGACACCGGCCTGGGCATCATCGCCGACGAACCCGTCCCCACGGGCAACCACATCACCGTCTTCGTCCAACCCCACGGCCCAGAAAACGGCTACGACCTCACCGGCACCGTCGTACGCTGCCACAAACACGAACTAGGCCACGAAGTCGGCATCAACACCCCCAGCCGCATCCTCGCCGCCTAAGTCATTCCCTCTCACTACTCTTAATCCGCCCCAAGCCCATGGCCTCCGGCCATGGGACCGCGGTACACATCCTATCAATCGTAAACGCTAGCTTATTGCTGCCGCTTCGTGACTGCCTGCACAGCCTCACCTGCTACAATCTGACTCCGGATGATGAGACTACTCCTATTCCTACTACCGCTAGTACTTCTAGTTGGTTGCGCATCACTACCGGAGCCTGCCCTGGCTCCCGCCGCACCCACCCTCCGAATCGTGACCTACAACATCAACTGGGGTTGCCCGAATCCCAATCAAGTCGCACAATTCCTATTGGAATCCGATGCCGATGTTATCTGCTTGCAAGAAACACACCGGCAATGGGAATTGCTCCTTCATAACCAGCTTTCGGAAATCTACCCCCACGGCTCATTCCATTCTTTCGGCGGGGCCGGCGGAATAGCGTTTATGTCGAAGTACCCGTTGAGCAATGTAAGACTCTTGGACCCCGACGCAGGCTGGTTCCCCGCACTTATTGCAGACATAAAGACCGACCTGGGCCCCGTACAGATCCTCAACGTACACCTAAGACCGCCACTGAATGATAATGCCTCAGCATCAATCTCCGCCTATTTCGAAAGCACAAAGATCCACCAAAAAGAACTGGCCCACTTTCTCGAGTCGGCGGACCTGAACACCCCCCTGATCATTGCCGGTGACTTCAACGAAAACGAACACCGTATGGCAATCAAAGAACTGCTGAATGACGGCTTCACAGATGCCCTTTCCTTATACGATGACAAATCTACTACATGGTCGTGGCGCACGTCTTCGGGATTCACGCTCAAAAACAGATACGACCACATCCTTTTCAACAAACACTTCCATTGCACCGGCGCAGAGGTGGTAGACGTAAGGGCAAGCGATCATCGGCCGGTTGTGGCGGTCTTGGTAAACAATACAGAGCATGCAAAAGATCAATAAACAAACACAACGGACAGCCACATTGGTGCGCACACCCACAACCACTTCGTAAACATAAAATTCTCACGACCTCAATTTTCTTATCCCCCTTACACCCCACGCCTTACACCTTTCCAAACGCTCCGCTTAACCGCCCCCATGCGCACAAACCCGTCGCGGCGGCCCATAGTAGACCCCCCGACTTTCCCGGCACGGCAACGGATGCAACGTTTGCCAACATCCGGGGGCGGGCCGGGGGTGCCGACAACCTCACGACGGCGACGGCCAGCTGCCTGAGTATCCGCTGATTAAAAGGACCGG
>JAJDCT010000139.1 GCA_029260695.1 Phycisphaeraceae bacterium | reverse complement strand
TGGGCTGTTGGTTTTGGTATCGGTTCATCCCGTAGGTGAATCGAGTGGTAGGAAGAAAGTTGCGATGGTTCCTTCGCCGCGTCGGCTGCGTAACTCTAACCGCCCGCCATGCCCCGATAACCACTGCCCTGCTCTGGGCAGCCCCATCCCGACGCGTCGGCCGGCGGCCTTGGCGCTGAAGAAGGGATCGGGTGCGTGTTCCAGTGTGTACGGGTCCATGCCCTCGCCGTCGTCGCTGACCTGTACGACCAGTGAACCGCCGCCGGGCTCGACCTGTGCGGTGACCGCAACGGAAGACACGGGGTTAGATTGCACGGCGTTGTTTAGTAGCTCACGCAGTGCGCCGCGGAGTTGCTCGGGGTCGGCCTGGATGGGAGGTAATTCACCACGGAGTTTCAACGAGAAGACGGTGGCCTTGTCACGGCGTTCGTGTGAAGTCTTGAATTGCTTGACCGTCTCGTCCAGCAGCGCGCCTAGATCGGTGGTGACCCGATCGGGGACGGGCGGGTCGGCGATCATGCGCAGGCTGGTGATAAGGCTGCTTAGCTTGTGTGATTCCTTGAATACCGACTGGGCATCCTTCTGCTCCCTGGTGCCCTGTTGGAGGGTCATCGCCAGGAGCTGGCTGCGTCCCGCGATCACGGCCAGGGGGTTGTTCATCTCGTGTGCTGCGCCGGCGGCCATCTCTCCGAGTCGGGCCAGCGATGCCTGGCGTGTGAGCTGGTCTTGAGCCTCTGCCAGGGCGAGGTTGGTCGACGCCAGGTTTTCACCAAGCCGACGTGCGCCGTCATGCTGGGCTGCGGCGGCGATGGCAGCGCCCCAGGTGCTGGTCAGAGCGGAGAGTTGCTTCCACGGCGGGGTCTTCTTGCGGTCGTGCAGCAGGACCGCCGATGCGCCCCAGCCACAACTCAACGGCAGAAGCCTGACGCTGCGCAGGTCCGGTGCCTGGACGATGTAATCCGCCACCCAGGGGAGGATGCCCATCAGCTGTAGCCCGACGGGTTGGGTCGGGTCCAGCGCGGAGAGGTCGGGCGTGTGTGGGGGGGACTGGATGTACTGGCTGTGGACGGGTCGGCCTTCCTGGTTGTACTGGCAGATCAGCCAGCCCTCGGAGTTGTCGTCTTCAGGATTATCTTCCACGTCTGAGTGGGAAGCGTGCGGAGCGCCGGGATCGCCGGGGTAGATCACGCCATAAAAGCCCGGGCCCAGGAGTTGTGCGCATGATGTGACGACGGCATCCAGGACGTCCTGCACGCTTCGACCCGGGGTCGCGGAGCTATGGAAGGCGGTGGTGGCTTCGAGGATACGGACCTGGTCTTCGGCGTCGCGTGCGCGCTGGTCGAGTACGGCGTTGATCCGACCCAGCGCCTCGTTGGCTCGCTGCACCGATTGCAGAAGCAACTCGTGTGAGGCGGCGTCGTACAGGCCCAGTGCTTTGCCACGGACTTCGAGGTGTTCGTGCAGTTCGTCGGCGACCTTGGTGACGGCTTCGGGGTCTAGTCCGAGTTCCTGCGCCAACTCTCCGACGTTCTGCCTCAGCGAGTAATTCCCGGAGTACCCGGCGTGCATCCTGCGGGCGATGAGGTCTGCGAGGCTGACCAGGCCGATCATCCCGCGGTGTTCGAGCTTGGGCAGAGACTCGAAGGGTGAACCGTGAAGCCAGATGCAGTCGGTAATCATGTGAGGCAATCGCCACTGCTGAGCGAGACGCTTGCCGGCGGTGTGGTGATCGATGCCGATGATGCGGCGTTCAAACTCGGCGACGTTCGCCTGGTTCAGGTCGGTCAGAGCGACCACGCGGTCGAAGCTCCGGGGCAAAACGTAGTCCAGAGCGATCTTCCCGATGTCATGCAGGAGTCCACAGACAAAGGCCTCATCGGGGACGAGGTCTTTGCGTTTGGGGTGGGCCTTGGCGATCAATTCCGCGGCGACACCGACGGCCAGGCAGTGCATCCAGAATGCCGATCGGTCAAACGCGGGCGGGTCTTGATCTGCCCCGGGGTGCGTGGCTTCGGCGGGGTTGTGGTACCCCTCGCCGCGGCCGTCTTCACCGGGGCTTTTGGCGTCGGAGCCGAAGAGCTCGAAGACTTTGACGCTCAGGACGGCATTCCGGATCGCGTTGAATCCCAACAGGACCACTGCGCGGTCCACGGTGAGATTGTCAGAGCCGACGCCCTTGTCAGCAGCGCGACAAAGAGAGAGGACCTTGGCGGTGAGGGATGGATCAGCGCTGACCAGTTCGATGACCTGGCGGGCGTTGGAATCGTCGCTTGAGGTGAGACTAAGCAGCCTCGCGGCAACGGCCGGGAGGGTGGGCAGTGAATCGATCTGACGGAGGATCAGCTCGATTCGTCGTGGCTTGGTGGGCTCGGTGGCGAGCATCGTTTGAGGCCTTGGCGGGAAAACCGCGTGGGCTTACATCTCCAGCAAGGCCCCGATCCGACTTTGGAGGACCTCGATATTGAACGGTTTCTTAATGAACTCGTCGGCGCCGCTCTTTAAAAGGTCGTCGATCTCGCCCTGATTCACGACGCCCGAGACGATGATGACTTTCATCCCGTTGAGCGCGGGGTTTTTGCGGACCGTCTCACAGACAACATTGCCGTTGATGTCCGGGAGCATGTAGTCCAGGATCATCAGGTCGGGCTTGAAAGATTCGGTGACGATCCCGGCGTCGTAACCGGTGTTGGCGGTGCGCAGCTCGTAGCGGTCGTCACTGCCGAGCAGGTCAACGAACAACTCGACGATCTGGTTGTCGTCATCGACCACAAGGATGCGGCGTTTGCCGGATTCCATGCGGTCGGTGGGGATCTCGTTGTCGCGCATGAACCGCAACAGTTCTTCGCGGGGGATCCTCCGGAACCGGCTGCCGGGGACGCGGAAGCCCTTAAGCCGACCGCTGTCGAAGCATCGGATGATGGTCTGTTGAGACACCTTGCAGATATCCGCGGCCTCGCCGGTGGTGAAGACCTGCTTGAGGCTGATATCACTTGATCCGTTGTTCTGGCTCATGGGTCATTTCCCCACTGGGCAATGTCCCCGGCCGGATGGCGAGGAATAATACCCAGACTCCCTATCTTGTCTACTTTGACATCGGGCGGGGAACGGTCGGACTTAATCATTCAAAGGAAGGATCAATAGGCAAAGCCCGGCAATGGGTGAAAGGGGAACGTCCGCAATGGGTTATTGGCTGGAGTAAATAGTACAAACGGGAGAACCGTGAAACAGCGAAGAGCGGAAAAGAAGGCAGCCGCAAATAAGAAGATTGGATCTTGTGCCAATCCCATTCGCTTTTATCTGCGTTTATTCGTGGCTAGAGCAGGCTCACCTTGTCAATGGCATTGCGATAACGGTTCAGATGGTCGTTTAAGGCGGAGAGAACGCCGCGAGGCCGCGGCGGCTAAACCTCACGGGCCACGGTTAAAGTTAAACCGCTCTAAAGCATCTCCTCAGAATGTGTGCGGCTGGAAGTCTGCAGGGCGACGGGTCGCGGCGCTTCTATGACGTCGCAGATGCAGAGGTAGTCAGGTGAAAATCGCGTGCTGTTACTTCAGCTCGACCGACCAGTAAGCCTGGTCGAGGAACTGCTTCCAGCTGGCGTACTTGTCGGCACCGAGGCGCAGGCCGATGACGGGGTTGCGTCGTGGTTGGCGCGGGGTGGTGATGAGTTTCATCCGTGCCTGTTGGGGGGTGCGGCCGCCCTTCTTGGCGTTACATCGGACACAGCAACAGACCAAGTTGGTCCAGGTGCTTAGGCCTTGCTGGCTGCGGGGCACGACGTGGTCGAGGCTCAACTCGCTGGTGCCGAAGTGTTTGCCACAGTACTGGCAGAGGTTGCGGTCGCGGGCGAAGATGTTTCGGCGGTTGAGCTTGACGCCCTGCCGGGGGAGCTTCTCGTATCCCAGCAGGCGAATCACTTTGGGGACGGCGATCTGCATCCGCACTGTGCGGACCCATTCATACTCGTGTGCTGCGAACCCGTCGTAGTTTCGGTGCGCCGCGGCGGAGGCGTCGGCCCAGTTATCGAAGTCGAACGCGGTGTAGGACCCGTCGTCTACACGGATCACTTCCGCGAGGTCCTTGAACAACATGGTAAAGGCGCGTCGGGCGTCG
>JAJDCT010000138.1 GCA_029260695.1 Phycisphaeraceae bacterium | reverse complement strand
TCAAGGGTCCTGACCACCAGCGACGAACTCATCCAGGAACTGCTCGCAGCCGTCCGATAATAAAGAAGGTGCTGGTGATTAGGGGTTGGTTGTTAGATGAAAAGCTGACACCCGCCACCCATCACCGGCCACTAACCACACCCATGATCACAGTCACACGCCTTAACGGAAAGCAATTCGTGGTCAACGCCGAGGTCATCCGCACCGTGGAGTCCAACCCCGATACAACCATCATCCTGATGAACGGCGATCATATCATCGTGAAAGAAGACATGAAGCGTGTCGTCGAGCTGGCCGTGGACTACGGCCGAAGCCTCCGGCGACTCTTGCCGCCGAGTTGAGCGCGCTTGTTTCATGGCAAGCCGACGCGCATCAACGTGGCGGCGCATGGGTCGAAATTCCAGCAGGTTCGATCTTAATTATTCCGGGCCCGATAGACCGATAAGAAAACAATGGACCCCCTTCGGGTCCGGGTTGAGGTGCGCATATGGATTTAGGCATCCTTTTTGGTTTTCTCGGCACTTGGGTGCTGTTGATGTTCGCGCTGTTCGGCAGCGGTGACATCACGATGTTCATCGACAACAACAGCCTCATCCTGGTCTGTGGGATGACCTCGACGGTCATCTTCTTCGCCTTCCCCGCGGGGAACGTCAAGCAACTGGTCAAGATTGTCAAGCGGGCTGTGTTCTTCAGCGCCCCCTCGACCTCGAAGCTGATCGAAGACATGGTCTCCTACGCCGAGATCGCACGCCGCGACGGCATCCTGAGTCTGGAGAGCACGACCAAAGACATCGAAGACCCCTTCATCGTCCTGGGCATCCAGATGGCGGTCGACGGCACAGACCCCGAGCTTATCGAGCAGGTGCTGACCAATGACCTGGAGAACCTCGCCGAACGGCACGACACCGGTAAGGAACTGCTCAGCACTATCGGCAAGTACGCCCCGGCCTTCGGGATGATCGGGACCCTGGTCGGCCTGGTCATCATGCTCAGCAACATGGACGACCCCGCTGCCATCGGCCCCGGTATGGCGGTCGCCCTGCTCACCACCATGTACGGCGCGATTATCGCCAACGCCGCTGCTTTACCTCTGGCGGACCGCTTGGCCCGCCGGTCCGCCGAGGAGGTCCTCTACCGAACCATCATCATCAAAGGCGTCATGTCGATCCAAAGCGGAGACAACCCCCGTATCGTCGAGCAGAAGCTCCGAACCTACCTACCGCCCAATGAACGCACCGAAGAGGATGCCGACGCTGATGCTGCTTAAGAAGACTGTCAGCCATTAGCCGTTAGTCCCGGACCCAGCCCTTAGACCCTCAGCCCCAATCACCCATGGCCAGCAAGTGTAAATGCCCCCCGCCCGGCGCCCCCGAATGGGTTATGACCTACGGCGACATGATGTCGCTGCTGCTGACATTCTTCATCCTCCTACTATCGCTGTCCGAGATCAAAAAAGAGGATGAATGGAAAGCCGTGGTTGAAGAGGTCAAAAAATCCTTCGGGATGAAGGGCGGTGGCGGGCGGCTGCCGACCGACAACGACCCGGCCCTGACCCTGGTCAAGATCCTCGAGACGGTCCAGAACCAGCAACGAAAGCAGCAACACACCTCCAATACCGATGACCCGGGGATGTCCGGCCGGGACCAGCGGGTCACCACCATCCGTCCTGGAGATTACATCCCAATGGGGGGGTTGATTACGTTCCAGCCCGGATTGGCCGATCTTAGTGACGTGGCCAAACGCAAAATCCGTAGTTTCATCGAGCAGGAGGAGTTCGACATACGCGGCACGAACTACATCATCCAGTTGCGGGGCCACGCCGCGACCGCCGAGGCGGACCTGTTAGGCGGGACCGGACGCGACTTATGGGACCTTAGTTACGAACGTGCCAAGGCCGTGATGGAATTCCTTGTCAGTGACGAGATCGGGCTGAACCCCGAGCAGGTCAGGCTGATTGGTGCAGCGGACCGGGAACCGCTCAAGAAGCAGGCCTATTCCTCGACGCAACGGCAGATCAACCGCCGGGTCGAGGTCATGGTCAGCGATAACGTGATTAAAGATCATTCCGTGACCCAGGCCAAGACTTCCTGGTAAACCAAGACGACGGACGTATAGACCATGGCTGAAGAAAACAACAACGACGCAACCAACGCCCCCGACGCGGACGACAAGAAGAAGCTGCCGATCAAGACCGCCCTGATCCTGATCGTGGCTCTGCTGATCGAAGGGGTAGCGATCTCGACGGTGTTCATAGTCGCCAAGGGCCCCGAGCCCATACGCGCCGACGCCGGCCTGGCCGAAGATTTGGGCGACGAGGAGAAGGAAGTTGAGGTCCTGGTCATCGCAGAGAAGTTCCAAAACACACGCACCGGGCGGAGCTATCTCTACGACACTGAGATCTACGTCATGATCAGGAAAAAGCATACCGATGTGGTCGATACGTCGATCCAGGGGATGCAGGCCCAACTCAGCACCGAGATCGCCACGATCTTCCGCCGCGCCGAGCCTTCCTACCTGATGGAGCCTGAGCTGGCGACGCTGACCCGCCAGGTCGGTGCCGTGCTGGTGACCAAGATCGGGGATGACTCCGATTCTCAGCCCTATGTATTGGGTACTCTGATCAAGAAGTGCATCCGTATCCGGGCGGATATGTAACATTCGGACACAAAGCTACCAAGGCAAGCAGGGAAGCAGCTATGGCAGAAGACGGACCTACAGATCAGACCAAGAGCGCCGCTGAGGCGGAAGCCGAAGCGCAGATGGCAGCCGCGCTCAATGAGGCGCAGTCCTCTCTAAATGAGATCAAGGAATCAGTCGATTCCGCGGCCTCGCCCCAGATGCCAGAATTTGGCGACGATGCCAGCCTCCCGACGGGCCTGGAGATGCTCGGCGATGTGG
Source organism: Phycisphaeraceae bacterium (assembly GCA_029260695.1). Lineage (GTDB taxonomy): Bacteria > Planctomycetota > Phycisphaerae > Phycisphaerales > Phycisphaeraceae > JAJRRS01. The sequence goes on along the minus strand of JAJDCT010000138.1, from coordinate 4,249 downwards.
ACCTGCACGTCATGGTCGAGCTTGGCCGGACCGAGATGGTCGTCGAAGACGTGTTGAAGCTATCCGCCGGCAGTGTTGTTGAACTAGACAAGCTCGCCGGGGACCCGGTAGACGTCTACGTCAACCAACGGCTCGTCGCTCGTGGTGAAGTCTTGGTACTCAACGACAACTTCTGCATCCGGATCAGTGAGATCGTGGCAAATCTTCAGGAAGAAGCGCAGCAAGCCACGCAAGAGCAAACACAGACGGTATGATGTCCCGCCTGTAGAGTTTCGCGGGACAACCGCGGGGAATTCGGGGGAGTCCGGGTGCAATCCGGGGGCGGGGGATGTTGGCAGCAGGAGGCGGCCAACAGCGACGCGTTCGCAAGACAAGAGGCCAGGAGGGCCACGGTGACCAAGACGGTATTCATTGCGTATTTTGCGTGGGCGTTGCTGCAGTGCGCCCCGGTTAACGCGGTGCTGGCCGACACCGATTCCCCTCCCCCCGCCACCGCCAACACCCAACTACAAGCAAACGGCACCGAAGAATCCCGGCTATCCCGGCTGGCTCAACGCTTAGCAGAAGGGCAGGCCGACGATCTGACTGACGCTCAGGCTGACGAGGTTGGCACAGATGATTCGGTGTCCAGCACCGACGGTTCGCAATCCGGAACCACATCCTTACTCACAGGTACGCCGCTGCTCCGCCCTGGTGCTACGGACAAGATAGGCGGCGACGAGGCAGAACGCCCCGGCACTACATACTGGTTTATCAAAACACTCACCGCGCTGGGTATCGTGGTCGGATTAGCGCTATTCATACGCTGGGTCTACATCCGCTTAGGCGGTAAAGTCGCCGCCGGCAGCAACCCGGTGGTTGAAGTGCTCAGCCGCACCGCCGTCGCGCCCCGTAGTCACGTCATGCTATTACGCGTTGGGGGCCGTGTGCTTGTGGTCAGCGAATCATCCGCCGGGATGCGCACCCTGGCGAGCCTGGAAGACGACCAGGAGGTCGCCGAAATCCTGGGTGCGGTCGACGCCGCCAAACCCAACAGCATCTCCCGCGGCTTCGGTCAGCTCTTGAATCGATTCAATGAAGATTACGACCAGCAGCCGGACGGTTTAGGCACCGCCGATGCCGACGCCCACCGCACCGGCGGTCCCCGCGAGACCGTTTCGGGCCTATTGTCGAAGGTCCGCGCCATGGGCCGACAGGGGGGGGCATCTTGATTCATCACCGCCCGGCATGGGTATGGTGGGTCATCGCCCTGGCGGCGTGCGCTCTATTGCTGCTCGCCGCGCCCCCGGCGCACGGCCAAGCCGATCAGGACGCCTTCGACCTTACCAACGTCGGATCGATCATCAAAGAAGCCGGCCAGGTTCTCCCCGGGGCCAGCGAAGAAGACACCGCTGGCAACTTCCACGCCACCATCTCCATCGTCCTGCTGCTTTCCGTCTTGTCGCTGGCGCCGTCGATCCTGGTGATGTGCACCAGCTTCACACGCATCATCGTGGTCCTGGCACTGCTCAGGCAGGCGCTGGGCACGCAATCGCTCCCACCGTCTCAGGTGTTGGTCGGCCTGTCGCTGTTCATGACGATGCTCGTCATGGCCCCGACGTTCAGTGAAGTCAACGAAGCCGCCATCGTCCCGTTGACCGAAAACCAGATCAACGAGCTAGAGGCCTGGAACCGCGCCAAAGTCCCGATCAAGGGGTTCATGTTCGACCAGATCCAGTACGCCGGCAACGAGGCGGACATCTTCATGATCCTCGAATACCGGGGTGTCGACACCAGCCAGCCGCAGCTACTCACCCTCGAAAATGATGTGGACCTGATCACATTGATCCCCGCGTTTATCTTAAGCGAGCTGAAGGTCGCGTTTCTGATGGGTTTTCAGCTCTACCTTCCGTTCCTGATTATCGACATGGTGATTTCGAGCATCCTGATCTCGATGGGGATGATGATGCTCCCGCCGGTACTGATCTCCCTGCCGTTCAAGCTGCTCTTGTTCGTGTTGGTGGACGGCTGGATGCTGGTCGCGGGGAATCTGTTGTCGAGTTTTGCCGTGCCGGGAGTGACGACGTAGACCTCATAGTGCGCCACCGTTGCGCGCCGTTTGAAGCAGGAAGGGCTCAATATGGCCATGGATGTAAACCAGGCAATCGACGTGGTGCGTGAGACGCTGACGCTCATGTTGATGCTCTCTATGCCGATCCTCGCCGCGGCGCTGGTGATCGGTCTGATAGTCAGCCTGCTTCAAGCCGTCACGCAGGTACAGGAGCAGACCCTCAGCTTCGTCCCCAAGATCGTGGGCATGGGCTTGGCCGCTATCATCGTGCTGCCCTGGATCATCACACAGATCATGGACTTCGCGACACGGATGTTTGGCGGCCAGGGCGGCTGATTGGATCGGTGACACGCGGGCGGAGCCCGCTTACGGCTAAGGGTATGGAGGCCCGACACGTTGCCCGGAGACCTTGGACCACTACTGGATCACATGCCCGCATGGCTCATGGTCATGTTCCGGCTGTCCGGCATCTTCATCCTCGCGCCCATCCTAGGCAGCGCAACCATCCCGCGCATCGTCAAGGTCATGCTTGTCTTTTCCCTGACCTTCTGCATCTACCCCATGCTCCTCACGCCCGGCAAGCCTTCCGCGGCGACACTCGGCGTCGTGATCGACCACGGCCTGTCGCTGTGGACCCTCCTCCCGTACATCGCCATGGAACTGATGGTCGGCCTGATCATCGGTTACTGCGCCAGCCTCCCACTGATCGGCATGCAGTTCGGCGGAGATGTGATCGACAAGCAGATCGGCATCGGGTTTGCCGACATCGTCAACCCCGAGTCCGGCGAACAGTCCGGCGTCATCGCCAACTCACTGTTCATGATGGCCCTGGCTATCTTCGCGATCCTCGGCGGCCACCGCGTCATGCTCATGATCCTCGTCGGCAGCTTCAACACCGTCCCCATCGGTGGGTTCAGCGACTTCGGCGGCCTGGTCGAGATGGTCAAGGGCATGCTCTCTTTGATCTTCCAGATGGCGTTTCGGATCGCCGCACCGCTGCTCTGTCTGATCTTCCTGCAGACGGTTGCCCTTGGCTTTATCGCTCGCACCGTCCCCCAACTGAACATCATGAGTGTCGGGTTCACCATCCGCATCCTCAACGGCGTGACTTTTTTGATCGCCTTCATCGCGGTCGCCACGTGGGTCTATGTGGACCAGTTGGGTGTGTTGCTCAGGCAGTTGACTTTCTTCTTTGGCGTGTAGCAGTACCTTATGGCTGAGAATAATTTCGAAAAAACCGAGGCCCCCACACCCAGGCGTCTGCAAGAGGCCCGGGACGACGGAAACGTCGCGCGGAGCACCGACCTGACCGCCGCGATGATGCTCCTGGCCGGGATCGTAGCGCTGCACATGCTCGGCACGCGCATGTTCGAGGGCCTAGGTGCCGCGACGCGTGTCTTATTGATGTCAGAGCACGCCGCCAACCCGACCCGCATCGAGGGCCTCGGCGAGACGACCTACTACAGCGCGTACATGTTCGCCACCTCCCTGGGACCGGTCGTCTTGGCGATCGCCGCAGTCGGCCTGCTCACCTCCCTTGGCCAGGTCGGGTTCCTCATGACGTTCAAGCCCCTGGAGCCAAATTTCGGGAAGCTCTCGCCGCTCAAGGGGATATCCAACCTCTTCAACCTCCGAGCGATGATGAGGCTGGTGATGAGCGTGCAGAAGGTCGGGCTGATCGCTGCCGTCGCCGTCTGGTTCGTGATGCGCGACATGCCCAAGATCGTGCACATCGCCGAGATGTCCGCCATGCAGGCCTTCGGTGCCGCGGGCACGATCGTCTACAGCCTGGCGTTGAAGCTGGCGATCCTCCTGCTGGTCATCGCCCTGATCGACTACGCCTTCCAACGCTGGCAGCACGAGCAGGACCTGAAGATGAGTAAGCAAGACGTCAAGGAAGAGATGAAGCGGATGGAGGGCGACCCGCAGGTCAAGCAACGCCGCACCCGTGTCGCACGCCAGCTGGCCATGCAGCGCGTCGCCCAGGCCGTACCCAAGGCCGACGTCATAGTCACCAACCCGACCCACTTCTCGATCGCACTGCAATACGAGTCCGGATCGATGCGCGCCCCCAAGGTCGTCGCCAAGGGTGCCGACTTCATGGCCATGCGCATCCGACAGATCGCCGTCGCCCACGGCATCCCATTGGTCGAACGCAAACCCCTCGCCCAGGCGCTCTACCGCAGCGTCGAGGTCGGC
>JAJDCT010000137.1 GCA_029260695.1 Phycisphaeraceae bacterium | reverse complement strand
GGTCTCCAAAGACGCGCATGGCAACCCAGCCTACCGCCTGGCGATCCAGACCCGCGAACAACACATCAAACGCGACCGCGCCACCAGCAACATATGCACCGCCCAGGTCCTCCCCGCCGTCGTCGCCGGCATGTACGCCGTCTACCACGGGCCGGAAGGGCTCAAGCGCATTGCCCAACAGGTTCAGGACCGTGCCGATGCCCTCGCACATGGTCTCAAGCACCTGGGGCATGCGGTGTCAGATGCCGCCTTCTTCGACACTGTCACCGTGAGCGTAAAGGATGCTGACATACTTCTCGCCAACGCGGCCCGGAGGGGCGTCAACCTGCGAAAACTCGATAATCAAACACTGTCAATCAACGTTGATGAAACAACGGATGACGAAGTTCTCGATAACATTTTCGCCGTATTCGGAGGCCCTGCCACAACGGAGCTACCCGGTAGAACACCGGCCCTCAACAGACTATCGCGCACCAGTAAAATCCTCACCCACCCCGTCTTCAACCAATACCACAGCGAGCACGAGTTCCTGCGCTACACAACCCGGCTCGCGGCCAAAGACATCTCGCTTGCCAACAGCATGATCCCGCTGGGCTCTTGCACCATGAAACTCAACGCCGCGTCAGAAATGATCCCGATCTCCTGGCCACAATTTGCAGACATGCACCCCTACGCCCCGACGGATCAGACCAAGGGCTACGCCGAATTGATCGCAAGCCTGGAAACCTGGCTTGCGGAAATCACCGGGTTCTCCGCCGTCTCCCTTCAACCCAACGCCGGGTCACAGGGCGAGTTCGCCGGGCTGCTTGCCATCAAGCGGTTCCACGAATCCAAAAACCAACCCGACCGCGATGTCTGCCTGATCCCCGTCAGCGCCCACGGCACCAACCCCGCCTCCGCCGTCATCGCCGGGATGCGCGTCGTCGCAATCGCATGCAAAGACAACGGCGACATCGACACCGACGACCTGCGCAGCAAGGCCGACAAACACAAAGACCAACTCGCCGCCCTGATGGTCACCTACCCCTCGACACACGGCGTCTTCGAGACCACCATCAAAGAAGTCTGCCAGATCATCCACGACCACGGCGGCAAGGTCTACATGGACGGCGCAAACATGAACGCGCAGGTCGGGCTATGCCGGCCCGGCGACATCGGCGCAGACGTCTGCCACCTCAACCTCCACAAAACCTTCTGCATCCCCCACGGCGGCGGCGGGCCCGGCATGGGACCGATCGCCTGCAACGACTCGCTGGCACCGTTCCTCCCTGGAAATCCAATCGACGGCATAAGCCCCGTCAGCGCCGCGCCCCACGGAAGCCCGTTGATCCTGCCGATCTCATGGATGTACATCGCCATGATGGGCCCCGACGGGCTGACCCAGGCCACCCAGGCCGCGATCCTCAACGCCAACTACATGGCCAAACGCTTGAGCAAGCACTACGACGTGCTATACACAGGCGAAACCGGGTACGTCGCACACGAGTTCATCATCGACTGCCGACTGTTCGAAAAGTCCGCCGGTGTCCGCGTCGAAGACATCGCCAAGCGGCTGATCGATTTTGGGTTCCATAGCCCGACGATGAGTTGGCCCGTCGCCGGCACCTTAATGATCGAGCCGACCGAGAGCGAATCCAAAGCAGAGCTCGACCGTTTCTGTGATGCGCTGATCACGATCCGCAGCGAGATCGAACAGATCGAGTCCGGCGAGCTTGATAAGGACGACAACCCTTTGAAACACGCGCCCCACACCGCGTCGGCCGTCAGCGATGACCATTGGCCTCACACCTACCCGCGCAGCCTCGCCGCCTACCCCGCACCCCACCTCCGCGACCACAAGTACTGGCCCCCGGTCGGCCGAGTCGACAACCCCTACGGCGACCGTAACCTCCTGTGCACCTGCCCGACCGTCAACGAGACCGCCGAGAGTTGATACGGATTCTGCTTGATTCGTGGGCCGTGGGCGACAACTTTTCCCTCAGCCCCCGGCTTTGCCCGGGGATTGGCCATGATGATAGGCACGGGTTTTAATCGTGATCCGTATGACCTGACCCGACCCTTCACTTCGCGCATAGTAAAAAAACAACGCCCCGGTCGGCCGAGGCGTTGTCTGGTATTGCGATATGTGTGCAAACTCACCCGCCGCCGGACGTTCCCACGGCCTTGGCGCTCGGGATCACATTGGAATCGATCCTCCGGACCAGCGCCCAGTCGTCCTTGTAAGACACCGGCGCGAACCCGACGACGCCCTCGGCTAGTTCTTGAGTGATCGAGCTGTCCTGCACCTTGAAGTCAAGCAACCCTTGGCGGACCTTCTCGGCCAACTCGGGCTTGAGGTTATAGATGTAACCGACCGCCGCAGCGGGGAATTGCTCGGAATGGTAGATGCTCCGGACGTCCGTCTCCTTGATGTCGCCACGCGCCTTGGCCCGGTCGAGCATGTCGCTGGCGACCGCGGCCGCTTCGTACCTGCCTTGGGCGACCCCAGCAATCGACTGCTCGTGGCCGCGAGAGAACACGAAGTGGTAGTCCCCATCTGGGTCCAACCCGAAGTCGCTCATCAGCAAAACCATCGGCGCCTTGCACCCGGAGTTCGACCCGGGGTCGGTGAACGCGATGCTGTGTCCCGACAGGTCGGCCGGGGACGTGATGGTGCTATCGGCGGGCACAATGATCGTCATCGTGTACCCGTGGCTGTTGTCTTCCTTAGCGGGGGTGGCGATGGGAACGAACCCGTATAAGTTCACCGCCTCGGGCACGTTGCCGGTGTTCACCGCCGTCACATGCAGCCTGCCCTCACGCAATGCGAGCATCTGGTCGCGCGCCGATTCAAAGCGCACATACTGCACCGGCTTGCCCGTGACCTGCGCCAGGTGCTCGACCAAGGGCTGCCAGGCCTTCTCGTAAACTTGAGAGTTAGGTGCCGCGACGTAGGAGAACAGAATCGCCTGCGGGTCCACCCAACGGCCCGGCTCTTGCGGGGAGTCCGCCACCATGTCGCCGTCGGAATCCGCATAGATCTTCGCCAGCATCGTCGGCCGGGGCTTGTCCAATCCGAAGATGCGTTTGGTCCGCGAAGAATCCACCTGCGGGTTCTTCTGCAACCCGACCTGATACGCACCGATCGCAATCAGGATCACCACCAGGATGGTCACCATCAAGCGTGTCATTGAAAACTTCAATCCTTTCGCGCCGCTCTGTTCCGTTTCACTCATAAGTCGTCCCACCAATCTATTTTGAAATGCCCACAGACCGATCCGTGCCCCGCCTAAGAAGTGGCGCGGCCATGAACCTACCAGTGTCGGTCTTTCCCGCCTCGGGTCAACCCCATGCCGGCAACACACCATAGGCCGAAACCGCGCCAAAACACACAACAGCTTGATATCAATGAAATTACAGTCGCCCACGTTAGGCGGGGTGTTTAGATCTTAATCAACCCAATCGGCTTATCGTTGGCGTCATACTCCGGGAAGAATTGGTGCTCGTCGGCCTGGAAGCCGTAGAGCCCCGCAAGGATCTCGGCGAAGACATCTCGGAAGTCGGTATGCACCGGCAGGTCACGGCCTTCATACAACGACCGACTCGATAGCCCGGTCCACTTCCCATAGAACTTTCCGCCGTTGATCGGCCCGCCGACCGCGAGCATGTATCCGCCGTGCCCGTGGTCTGAACCGCTGTTGCCGTTTTCACGCGCCGTCCGTCCGAACTCACTCATCGTCAGCACCACCGTCCTGTCAATCATCGGCCCAAGATCCTCGACGAACGCTTCAATCGTCTTCGAGACGTTCCCCATCATCTCGCTGAACACCCCAAAGGCCGCGCCCTGCATCGCGTGGTGGTCCCAGCCGTTGTAATCAATCGCCGCCACCTCAAGACCCGCGCCCGACTTGATCAGCTTGGCGATGTTACGGAACTGCCCGCCGAGATTCGTCTTGGGGTAATTCCCAGAAGACACCAGCTTGTCAGAGCTCAAAACTTCATTCAACCGACCCAGCCGCACAATCCCCTGAGCACCCGCGTCGATGATGCGCTCCCGCCCCGTGGCCGGTCTCGGCTCATCACTCGCAGCACCCGGCTTGCCCTCACCGGTCGACGCCTGCGCCTTGGCCGTCGCCTCCGCATCGTCACACCCATACAGCCCCGCGAAAGCCCCCGCCGCTTTCTGCGTATCCTCATCCGGCACCGCAAGCGCCGGGTACTGCCCCCTCAAAGACCTCGGCAGCACCGGCTGAAACGACACAGCCCGCAGGTCCGAATCGCCACCGCCCTTGGTCATGTAAAGGTACCTGTTCAGCCAACCCTCCGTCACCGACTTCACACCCGGCGCAGCACGCTCCATAAAGTCCTGCGCATCGAAGTGGCTCCGCGTCGGATGTGTCGACCCCGCATTGACAATCGGTGCCATCAAACCCTTCTTGTATAGCCTCGCCAGGCCCGCCATCGAGGGGTGGAACCCGAAGTAGTCATTCAACGCGATCACGGCTGCGCGGTTGTTGCCTTCACCAGCCGCCGGGACCGCGATCGTTGGCCGAAGGTTGTAATACGTCCTGTCACCGTAAGGGATCAACGCATTAAGCGGGTCCGAACCCCCTCGCAGATACAGCACCACCAAGGTGGGCTTGTTCGGCGTAGCCCCATCGGCCGCCCCGAAGACCGCCCGCGTACCCAACGCACCAAGCCCCGTCGCACCCAGCGCAAGCGACCCCGTCTGCTTCATGAACTGCCGCCGCGTCGTCGCCATGATTAGACTCCCACTTTTCTTAGCCGAAAATGAACACGAATCAACGCAAAGGAGGATCTAAGCCCGAAATCCCAACCGCTTCTGATCCGTGTGCATTTGCGTTTAGTCGTGGCCAAACTTTCCGGCATTCTTCACACACCTCGCGCCTTCGCGGTTAGATCGCCTTCACACATCACTGCTCCTGAAACATCGGCGAACCCAATACCAATCCCGCCGCACGCTTGGCCTTGGGCTTCTCCCCCAACGCCCGATTGATCTCGTCCCAACCCCCACCCCCCACACCCTCGGCCAGCAGCGCCTCGGCCAACGCACGCTTAAGCCCATCCGGGTCACCCTTCGGCAACGCGCCCCAGAACGTATCCGGCACACGCACGCCCGACACATCCCCACGCGCCAAACGCAACGCAAAATCCCAACGGTACACCAGCACACCCGGGTCCAGCCAGGCCTCCGCCGCGTCGTCGTAACCCGTCGGGTCAATACACCCATACACCGGCTGACCCATACGCCGTAGCGCCTCCCGCGTCCCATCAAACCCCGCCACCTTAGCGCCCGTCGCACGCAACGAAGCCACCACAAACTCAAAAGGCGTCCGGAACTTTGCCCGATAGTTGACCGGGTCCATGAACGCATCATTAAATAAAATCGCCTCGTAAACCTTAGTCAGATCCCCGTCGGTCTCCTCAAACACCCGCGCCACCTCATCGACCAACGCTTCTGGTGGGTCGTCGTTCACCAGGTACCGGCACAGCTTCAACGAGATAAACCTCGCCGTCTGCTCGTGCTCCGCCAACGCTTTGATAAACCTCACCCCGCCCGCCTCACCCTCGCGACCATCGAACGACATCCCCAGCACCCGCTTGCGGTCGTCGTCGTGCACGCCCTCCCTGAATCGAAACCCATACCCCGTCATCTCGCCCCTGGGTCGGCCCGCGGTCCACCCCGTCAACAACCGCGCCAACTCCGTCACGTCCCGCTGCGAGTACCCGCCCTTACGGTTCTCATTCGACACGCCCAGCGTGTGCAACTCCATCAACTCGCGCGCATAATTTTCATTCAGCCCCCGCTGCCGACCC
>JAJDCT010000136.1 GCA_029260695.1 Phycisphaeraceae bacterium | reverse complement strand
TCGTACCGTCCGGTGTCGATCTTCGGGGTCAACACCTTGCCGTCCGGCGCGGTGAAGTTAGCTAACGGGTACCACATAAACGCGTCATCAGGATCCGGGCTGTGCCCGATCCGCAGCGTCATGCGCTCGGCATCGATTTTTGTGTTCATGTAAAGAAGTGTACCGGGATCGCCCCTCCCCGGCGAGGGCCAGAAGGTCCAGCCCCGGTAGAACAAGGTAAGTTACGGACACCAAGCCACCAGTCAGAACATCTAAAACCCGGTGGAGAACACACCTTCCGCCAGTCATTTTTTGTGCCGGTAGATGCCCCCGTGCGGGCAACTACCGCACCGAGTCCGCGCGTTCCGAGATCTGCTTAATCAGACGTGCTTCCAGGTACGGGTCTCTGCCGACCGGCTCCCAGTAGTTGCCGGTGACGCCGCGGTCAATCAGGTCCCTTGGGGGAGCGGCGAGGTTGGAGAAAACGTTTCTTCGCGCTGAGCCGGCGAGACGGCGGGTGGGGATTTGCCTGCGTTCGAGAATCACCTCGACTTCGAGTGCATAACTAACCTGGGGGTCAGCCTGATCGGATCCGCCGGGCTGGCCTGATTGTCCGGCGAGACTTATGAAGTTGATGTTGACGCGGCGCTGCTCGCTGGCGAGAGTCGACTCCACGGCTTGATGGCTTGTGGTGTTCTGGGCGTTCCAGACCTCGAATATATTTGGAGATCCAAGCGGCAGGGTCGTGATCCTGCCGAAACGGTAATCCCTACGGTCGATCGTATAGCCGTTATCGCGCAGAACCTCGATCGAAGCCTCAAAGGTGCCTCGGTATCCATCGGGCCTGACAGCGGCGGGGTTATCGGATTGTACGATCGCCCGGGAGCAGCCAGCGGTGACCAGTTGCACGCAAAGGAGGGCCAAAATGGTGGCGGTGTATCTCATGACGTGAAGGAGTTTACCCTGCCTGTGGGATCGCCGCTACGCCACGGTGCCGTAATCCGTATGGGGGGGGCTCACGCCCGTTGCCTTTGGTGCAGCCAGATGGAGGTTACCCAGTTGATGGCAAAACGAGGCGTTGCCGTCTCCGATAAGTCTGTAACCCCCCCCACCGTACCCCTTGCGTGGGTAATGGGCGCAAGATCCTAAAGCGCTTAGCCAACCCCCCCGATGCAATACATGTCTGTGGACCCAAGCGGGAATCACAGGAGGTGCCGTTCCCTTTCCGTGACATACCCGGATCGAGGCGGAGGTGGCGTATGAAAAACCAATCGCGAGATGGAGTATCACACGATGGCAACTGAAACACAGGCCCCAACCACCGAAGATATCAACTCAGTTATCAGCCAGGCCTCCTCGGATGGGGAGTTGCTTCAGCTTGTGAGCTTCGAGGTCGGCGATGAGGAGTATGCCGTCCCGATACTCAGTGTTCAGGAAATCAACCGGATGATGCAGATCACCCGGGTGCCCCAGAGCCCCGAGTTCGTTGAGGGTGTTATCAACCTGCGCGGGAAGATTATCCCCGTGATCGATCTCCGCAAGCGGTTCGGCTTGGTCGAGCTGGAAAATTCAGACGACGTTCGGATTATCGTCGTCGAGATCGCCAGCCGGGTCATCGGGTTCACCGTCGACCGTGTCAACGAAGTGCTGCGGATTAACTCGAGCATCGTCGAGCCGCCTCCGGCCATGGTCTGCGGGCTGGATACAGACTACGTCCAGGGCGTCGGCAAACTGGACGACCGCCTGCTGATCTTGTTGAATCTGGAAAAATTATTTACCGCAGTCGAGATCGCTGAGATAGACAAGAGCTCACAAGCAGCTTAGAGGCAGATCCAGTCGATCCGATGACGAGAGGCTAGAGGCACCAATACGGCCAGGCCAGGACTTAACGGGGGTCCAAATCGCTAGGGCCAGGGACATAGCATGACGATTAAAAGCATTACGATGAGCACCGTGCAGTTCGAAAAACTGCGTAAGGTTGTGTACGAACGGTCTGGCATCTACTTCCAGGACACCAAGAAGTACGTCCTCGAGAGCAGGCTATCACGGCGCCTTGACGAGCTGGAGCTCGAAGATTTCGATCAATACATCATGTTCCTGACCGCCGGCCCATACCAGACCGACGAGTTTCAGGAAATGTTCAACCGCATCACCATCAACGAGACCAGCTTCTTCCGCAATGAACCCCAGCTCGATGTGTTCGAGAGAGAGGTCTTGCCCAAGTTGCTTGAAGCCAGGAGCTCCAGCAAAACGCTGCGGATCTGGTCCGCCGCGTGCTCCAGCGGCGAAGAGCCTTACACCCTTGCGATCCAGATCCACCGCTCTCTGGGCGTGCGGCTTTCAGATTGGAAGATCGAAGTCCTGGGCACAGACATCAGCGAGAAAGTGCTGATGACGGCCCAGAGCGGCAAGTACCCCCACTACTCGATCCGTTCAGTCAATCCAATGGTGCTCAACCGATACTTCAAGCAAGACGGCAGCATGTATCAACTCGACCCAACCGTCCAGAGCATGGTCCACTTCGAGAAGCTGAACCTCAAGGACCGACTGGCCGCCAAGCGGTTCGGCACATGGGACGTGATATTCTGCCGGAACGTGATGATCTACTTCGACGACGAAATGAAAAATAACTGCGCCAAGTTGTACCACGAGCAACTCCAGAACGATGGCACACTGTTCATCGGCCACAGCGAGACACTCAGGAACCTGGACGTGAATTTCGAAGCACTCCCCTTCCCACAGGGGTTCGCCTACAAAAAGGGCTAGTAAGAAAGGTTGTTAACTGTGTCATTTGATGCCATGGATCCAAGCCTGTTGCAGGATTTCCTGACCGAGTCGGGCGAGCTGATCGACCAGCTCGACACCGACCTCGTCCGGCTGGAAACCGCTGACTCCTCGGAGGAGGCTCAGGAGCTATGCAACGGCTGTTTCCGTGCACTACATACAATCAAAGGCGCCGCAAGCTTCCTGGGTTTGACCGCGGTGACCACCTTTGCCCACGCAGCCGAGGATACACTCAACAGGCTCCGTAAAGGCGAGGTTGATGTCACCGAGCAAGTCATGGACGCGCTTCTACAGAGCGCCGACGTCGTCAAGGGGATGATCGAACAACTCTCGGCCGGCGAGGAGGCCCAGGACGGCCCCAAAGATCTGATCGACACGCTCCATGCAATCGCAGAAGGTGAGGCCGCCGCAGCCGACACGCCGGATGCAAACACGCCCCCCCCCTCACAAGACGCCGGCAAAGAGCCCGATGCCGAAGACAACGCCAAACCCGGCGTCCCGTTGAACCTCGGCCCACAGAAGCTCGACCTGCTTGAGTTCATGATCACAGACCTCCAGGATGCCGCCAAACATATCGGCGAGGCGGTGGACGGACTCTGCAACGATGCGACACTGGAGGAATCTGCGAACTACCTCGCAGAGGTCTGCGAGGAAATGGAGAAGACCGCCGAGTTCTTCGAGCTCGACGAGATGACTTCCCTGATCAAGGTACTCACATCCGTCGCCGGAAAACTCCACGACGCCTCACACGAGGTGATCGAAGAGATTGCGATCCGGATCAAGGCCGCAAAAACCCTGATAGACCAGCAGGCCGAGGCCTTGAACGACCTGCGGGCGCTTAGTTGGCCACTGGACACCTTCTGCTCACGGTTAACAAAACTCGCGGAAGACGGCTCTATCGATGATCAGGTCAAAGGACAGCACAACGGCGACGTACAGGCCCTCCTGATACTCGACGGCGTGATCGAACAAGGGCAAATAGAAATCGCTTCTACTGCTACGGTTGAGGATACACCCGAGCCAACCGTCCAGAAGGCCGAAACACCAAAACCGGCAACCACGGATGAGCCTGTGGCCGCTCCGGAAGAAGCTAAAGATCCAGAAGAAAAAGATAAGGCGGAGAAAGATACAGCCGGCTCACGCGCCCCCGCCAAACCCGTCACCGAACAGACCATCCGGGTCGAAGTCAGTCGGCTCGAATCGCTCTTGAACCTGGTCGGGCAATTGGTTCTCAACAAGAACCGCGTCCTGGCGTTGACCCGGAACATCAAAGACCAGCCGATCCCGCCAGAAATGGCCGAAGACTTCTCCGACGCCGCCGGGGACCTGGATCATCTGATGAGCGAGCTTCAGGTCAGCGTCATGCGGACCCGCATGCAGCCTCTCGCCAAGCTCTTCGACCGGTACCCACGCGTTATCCGTGACATGGCGCGTATGACAGACAAGAAAATCAACCTCGAAATCGTCGGCAAAGACACCGAAGTCGACAAGAGCGTCTTGGAAATGTTGGCCGACCCGCTGGTCCACATCTTGCGAAACTCGTCCGACCACGGTGTCGAGAAGCCGGAAGACCGCACCAAATCCGGCAAGAGCGAGATCGGCACGATCCGGCTCGAAGCCGAGCATCAGGGAAGCCACGTCCGCGTTGCCATCACAGACGACGGCAAGGGCCTGGACCGTGAAGTGCTGGGCCAGAAGGCGATCGAGAAGGGCATGACCACGCCCGAGAAACTCGAACAATTATCCGATGAAGATGTGTTCGGCTTCATCTTCGGCGCGGGCTTCTCCACAGCCAAGCAGGTCAGCGACCTCTCCGGCCGTGGCGTCGGGATGGACGTTGTCCGCACGAATATCAATAAGCTCAACGGCACCATCAACGTCATGAGCAAAAAGGGCCAGGGCACAACGATCGAAATTCTGATCCCCCTGACCGTCGCAATCATGCCCGCCATGGTGGTTGGCGTCGGGGACCACGTCTACTCGATACCCCTGCAAAGCATCGTCGAAATAGTCAGGCCCGAGCTCGATGAAATTAAGAGCGTCTCTGGGCACCCCGTGATGAAGCTACGTGACATCGTGCTCCCGCTGGTAGACATGCGACAGCGGCTGGACGAACCACCTGTTGATGACGGCAGTCGGTTCGCCGTAGTCGTCGCCGTAGGCGGACAGAGGGTCGGGCTTTGTGTAGACAGGCTCGTCGGTCAGCAGGAAATCGTCATCAAGCCCCTCGACGACACCTACATGCAAGGCGGCCCGTTCAGTGGCGCCACAATCCAGGAAGACGGTGAGGTCTGCCTGATCCTCGACGTCATTCAACTTATCCGCAGTAACAGCACAACCGTAAACAGTGAGACGAAGGCGGCCGCCTGATAACCAAGGAGATTCAAGCCGTGGACCAGTCCTATATCATCCCGTTCATTAAATCCGTTCAGAATGTATTCGAGACGATGCTCCAACTGCCCGTCCAGATTGGGCAGCCAGAGATCAAGCATCCGGGCGAATACGGGCACGACGTCTCGGCGATCATCGGCATGTCCGGTGACGTCGAGGGCTCCGTTGTGCTCAGCTTCCCCACCGCGACCGCCACCCGCGTCGTCTCCATCTTCACCGGCACGGAGTTAGACCCCGGCCACGAAGATTTTGCGGACGCGGTCGGTGAGTTGGTCAACATGGTCTCCGGTGGGGCCAAAGCCCAGTTCTCCGGGAAGGATGTCTCGATCTCATGCCCCTCGGTCGTGATCGGACAAAGCCACCAGGTCTACGGCCGAAAGGACGTCGTCGCGATCTGCATACCCTGCGAATCGGATTGCGGAGAGTTCGGCGTCGAGGTCTCAGTCCGTCAAGACGCTGGCACACCTGCGGCCACGGCCTAATCACGCGTAACAAATACACCGACTAACCAATACTAAGAACGATGGCCATGCAGGCCTCGCCAGACCAGGAGTAAATGAAGATGAAAGTCATGCTTGTCGATGACTCCAAGACGATGCGTAATATCCAGAAGGGTATCTTGACCCAACTGGGATACACCGATCTGGAAGAGGCCTGTGACGGCTTGGATGCCTTATCCAAAGTTGGCGCGTTTCAGCCAGAGTTGCTTCTGGTCGATTGGAACATGCCCAACATGGACGGCCTGACGTTCGTGAAGAAGTACCGCGAACAAGGCCACAAGGTGCCGATCATCATGGTCACGACCGAAGCCGAAAAATCCCGGGTGGTTGAGGCGATTAAGGCCGGTGTCAACAATTACGTGGTCAAACCGTTTACACCCGACCTGCTCGGCGAACGGATCAAAGAAACACTCGCCCGCGTCGCCGCCTAGTCAGCGGCCGCGCCTCGGTACCAGCCGATGTGCAGGAGTTAACCTATGGCTGCTGCCGCTGAAGAGACGTCGCCGTCGGTGATCATCGCCGGTGATAAGCTGTCGGCACAGCTTGTCATACCGGCCGGCTGTAGCCGCGCAATGATGACGGCCCCCCTACTTAAAGAGGTCATACGAGGCCAGGGGGTCGAAGTCACCGACTTCACAAATCAAGCCATACAAGAGCTCACCCAGAGCACGCCTCCCGACGACCAGACCGCCACCATCGACATCGCTTTCGCCCAGCCGCCAACCCACGGGACCGATGGCGCTATCCGATGGCTAGTCGATGAAAAAAATCAGGACGATGCTGACACGCAGGACGGCCATAGCACCGGGGAGGAACGGGACAAAGACGACGACCAGGAGCCCTTGTCCCACTACGACCGCTGCGCCTTTGTAATGGTCGAGACAGGAGACGTGGTTGGACAAATACGCGAGGCCACCCTCGGCGAGGACGGGCGCGACGTCACGGGCAACACTATCCCCGCCAAGTCTGGCAAGGACATGCCTCTACAGATAGACGAAACCCTGATGCGCCGTGCCGACGGGAGCCTCATCGCCCAACAGGACGGCGTACTCTACCGTGAAGTCGGCAAGGCTCAGATACGCAAGCAGATCGAGATCAAGGATTACGTCGACTTCTCCACCGGGAACCTGGACTTCGATGGCGACATCACCATCGGCCGCGGCATCCGAGATTGCTTCATCGTCAAGGCGACCGGCAACGTGGAAGTCAAGGGTCTGATCGAGGCCGCTACTCTCGATACCGGCAAGGACCTTATCGCCAACGGTGGGTTTGCCGGCAGGGAACGCGGGTATGCATACGTCGGGGGCTCTCTAAAAGGCAAGTACCTCGACAATGTGCAAGGCCACATCAAGGAGGACCTCTGCATCGACCGCGAAGTCATTAACTGTGAACTCACTATCGACGGTGGAATCAACTCGCCACACGGATCGATCATCGGGGGATTACTCATCCCCACTGGCGAAGTCAACATCGGCACGCTTGGAAGCGGCGCCGGCGTCGAAACCAACCTCACCATTGGGTCCGTCCCCCGTCTGGACCCGTTCGCTGAAAAACTGGACGCAATGGTTCAGACATTCACCAAAGACCTGGAAAAACTCACCGAAGAGCAAGACCTCATTAACAAGATGTCTGTCAAGGGACGGATGACCGCGACCGATAGAGAACGGCAGACCGAAATCATGTTCGAGATATCCATGGTCAACACCAATCTACAAAAAGCACAACGCACACTGGATAGCATCACAAACGAAATCGAAAAACGCCGAAGCGTCAACCTCACGATCCATCGGATGGTCAACCCCGGAGTCAGGCTGACCTACGGGCGACTACGCCACAAGATCACCGCCGAGATCAAAGGCCCCGCAAGGATATACCTTGAGGGCAGCGACAAGCTCGTATACCGCCAGGGCGACGCGCCCCCATGCCCGCTGGCACAGATCGCAGACACACAGGCGATACGCCCAGGCAGGAACGCCGCATGACCCAGACGCGCTTACCCCTAAATGCATAGCCCGATTCAGCAGACATAAATACATAACCAATCGTCCGGAGATATTATAGATGCGAGTACTGGTAACTGATGATTCCGCTTTCATGCGCCGCGCCGTTTGCACCATGCTGGCCGCCGACCCGGACATCGAGGTCGTCGGTGTAGCCCAAAACGGCAAGGAAGCGGTCGACCTTGCCAAAACACTCAAGCCAGACGTCATCACACTCGACATCGAGATGCCCGAGATGGACGGGCTCACCGCCCTGCGCCACATCATGAGGACCGCGCCCACACAGATCCTCATGCTCAGCTCCTTGACCACCGAGGGCTCAACAGCCTCGCTGCAGGCACTCAAACTAGGCGCCGCGGATGTCCTGGCGAAGGACCAGTCAGATTTTTCAATGAACATGAGCAAGCTTCAAACCAAGCTCATCCGCATAGTCAAAGCCCTCGCGCAATCCAACCCACACCGCCCCTCAACTGAACCCAGGGGCACCGCAACCCCCACCGATATCCCCAAGTTCCGATCCTCACAGTTTGACCTGGTCTGCATCGGCTCATCTACAGGCGGGCCGCCCGTCCTGGAAACCATCCTCGGGGCCCTGCCCGCCACGACACACTGCCCGATCGTCGTCGCGCAACACATGCCCGAAATCTTCACGCGTTCTATGGCCGAGCGACTCGACAAGATGTGTGCACTTCGTGTTAAACATGTAGAAAAGCGCGAGGTGATCGAGGCCGGGTACATCTACCTGGCCTGTGGCGGCAAGCATATGCAGGTCCACAAACTCAGCTCGGGTAAACTCGAAGCACGCGTCGGCACCGAGCCCGCCGAGGCCGTGTACCGACCTAGTGTCGATGCGCTCTTCTCCTCCTCAGCGAAAGCCACCGCCGCCAGAACCCTCGCCGTCGTCCTCACCGGGATCGGGGCCGACGGCCTGAAAGGCGGGCAGGAACTCCACAAAATCGGCGGCACCATCCTTGCACAAAGCCAGGAAACCTGTGTCGTCTACGGCATGCCCAAATCAGTGACAGAAGCAGGCATCACCACCGCGTGCTTATCCCCAGCCGATATCGGCAAGGCGATCTCCGCACTCGCAACCACCGCCGCCGCCGCGTGACACACTAAGCCCAACACCCTCGCTAATAAAAACGCTTTAATAACCTGATTACTAACAGGGCCACGTTCATAAAACGCGGCCCTGTTATATCCGGATAAAAAAAACGAATGGCGGCCTACTTAAGGCAGGTTAGGCGGATCGGTGGCGTCCCATTTCGCATGCCACTTCAAAGACCAAAGATCCAATATCTTCACCCGACGCGCGGAACCATCCAGGAATGTGACGTTGATAGACGCACTGTGACGATTCACACAGAATCGCTTCAACTGACCCCCTACTGATAGGTCACGCCCTGGGTCTTCAAAGTCATTCGGCAGGGGGTGAGTTTCCAACGGCCAACCCGAGTCTGCCCAGACGCTATCCCCAAACAGCGGCGTCTGGCTTGTATTGACTTGTGCGTCGATCCCCCTGCTGATCATGTGATCTTCGCCGTCGTAGCCGAGCGCACTGACAACATAATTGGGCACATATGGTGACACGTCGCGCTCGAGCCAATTGTTGTAGCCGAAACCGCCGTAGTTGTCCTCGGTCGCTGGTGTTAGATTCACTCCCGCCGGCAACCAGGAGTGCGTGGAGTCACCGAAGTTATTGACAGTGGTAGAAAATTCTTTAGGGATGGGCGCGACCGGACACTGGATCAACTCTGGATTATCGCCATAGTATGGGAAGAGCGTGACATACCAGTGCTGGGGGGTAAGAGATGCCCTACTAAAGCTCCAAGAACTGCCCGCTGCAATGCCCTCGTGATCCACCGCGTAAGCGAACCACGCGGTCCCCATCTGCTTCTGATTCGAGGCGCACTTCATCGCCATCGCAGACCTGCGTGCAGCCCCCAGCGCCGGCAACAGAATCCCTACCAACAGCGCAATGATGGAGATCACCACCAGCAGTTCGATCAACGTAAAGCCCGCAGCGCGACCCGTAGATTCAAGCCGACGACGTGAATATGGGGTGATACGTGGCATGGCCATGTTGATATGTCCCTTAAGTCGTACCTATCGGCCTGGTGAGCGGTTGCTATCGCACATCAAAGCCTGTGAGTCAGTAAATGCATCAGAAACCAGACACGAAGTCAGCCCCCCCCCACTTTGATCGGCCCGCTTAGTGCCACCTTAAGTCCCTCGGCAAAATGCTTTAACACACCCAGCTATCACAGCGTTTAGCCTATCCACAGGACGAGCCGCAGCCGCCAGTCAATTTCGCCTCTTACTAATTATGTCTACTCCCCAACGCCATTTCAATAAAAATACATCCATTTATTGAATATAGAGATCTTTGCGTTTTCGTTGTTAATTATTTGTCAAATAATTGGTTATAATATCGACCCTAGGACGTGTCGGGGTCAATCAGCACTAACCCCGAGCTGACTGACCAGTGAATCGAACTGGTCCAAAGAATAAAACTCAATGCTCAACGTGCCCGACCCTTTTTTCCGTCCGCCGCGGATGGCCACTTTTGTTCCCAGCCGCTCCGCGATCTGTTTTTCGAGATCAGCCAGGAATGGCGCTTTGCTTGGTCGTGTCGACTTGCCTGGCAGTGATGCCCCGGAGGACAGCTTGCGGACCGCTGACTCGACCTCGCGGACCGACATCCCCTGCCGAACCGCCCGCTCGGCAAGCATCTGCTGCTGAGTGACATCCGATAACCCGGCCAGCGCCCGGGCCTGGCCCATCGAGAGCAGGCCCTCGCTGATTAGTTGCTTGACGGGCTCGCCAAGTCCTAGCAGGCGTAGATGATTAGAGATACTTGAGCGGTCCATCCCGACCCTCGCCCCGGCCTCCTCATGGCTTAAGCCGAACTGATCGATCAGCCTTGAAAACGCTTCCGCCCTTTCGATCGGATTCAGATCCTCACGCTGCAGGTTTTCAATCAAGGCCCACTCAGCGATTTGTCGATCATTCAGGTCACGGACAATCACCGGCATCGTCACAAGGCCCGCTAGCTGTGCGGCACGCCATCGTCGCTCGCCCGCCACCACCTCGTAACGCCCGACCTCGCCAACACATGGTCTGGCCACGATAGGCTGCATGATGCCTTCAGATGCAATCGAGTCGGCAAGGCGCTTAAGGCTGCCTTCATCAAACCGCTGCCTGGGCTGATGACGGTTTGGCTGGAGGCTATCGACCGACAGATAAGTCAGCCCAGCCTGCTCTTGAGTTTGCGGTGGGGGGGCAGGCCGTGATTTGCCTGCCTTTTTAGCCCCAGCAGCGGGACCCGTAGCCGGCTTCACCGCCACACTCTCATCTTCCCCCTTCTGCGTACCCCCTCCAGCGTCCTGGTCTGGCCGCTCCGCTTCTGCTTCTGTTACCACCTCTACTGGCGACTGAACCTGAACAGGGTTGGACATCAGGCTCCTAAGGCCCCGCCCAAGCTTAGGCGAACGTTTCTTATTCGTAACCACGACGACCTCCGTGTCTAAAGTGCTGAACCATGGGTATCCATCAACAGTGTAGCCAGGCCCTCTCCCCACGCCAAGCCAGCGTGTTAGTCTCCGCGTGCAGGCCATGCGCGGCTGGCAATCTCACCGACCCACCGCCACGCACGATCACCCTAGCCCCCCGAAGACCTCAACGACTTCCAAATCTACGTTCCACGTGAAACCAGCCACGCCACCAGACAGACAGATCATGTCTCCCTGGCGAAACGAGTCTCCAAAAGCAGGTTCCACGTGGAACAGCACCATCCTCGCTATCCGGCAGCCAAGTACCGCGTCGGATAAATACCTATCGGAGATTTCCCATAGGAATGAACGGCGTTCATCACAATCCTCACGCTTGCCAGGGAAGGGGTACGCTTCTCATGCTTTAACACAATATATTGACTTATATCATCTTATATACTACATGGCTGCGTTGGTTTTATAGGACTACACTGTCCAGCATCAGGCCGGGGCACTCCTCTACCGATAGTGACTATGGCCAGATATGTCAGATTTACCCCCCAAAGACTCGATGAAACTCGCTCACACCCAGGAGGTGCTGGAGCGGATGGACCTGATCGAGGCCCAGTTCAGCCAGGCTCGAGATGGGCTCGAACACCTCCAGCGTCTGGCGACGCTGGGGACCCTGTCAGCCATGGTCGCGCACGAATTCAACAACATCCTCGCGCCGATCGTCGGCTACACGCAGTTGGCGCTGGCAAACCCGGATAAACCCGAGCTGTCACAAAAAGCCCTCATAAAAGCACTCGCGGGAGCGGAGCGAGCAACACATATCGCCTCATCCCTACTGGGCTACTCGCGAGAAGACGACGCCCCTTCACACGCAAACGTGCAGCAGGCTGTCCACTCTGCACTGGGTTGCCTTGCCCGTGGCTTGGAACGTGATGGCATCCAACTGAACCTGGAACTCCAAGACATCGAGGTCGCGATGTCACAGGTCAGTCTGGAACAGGTACTCCTAAACCTGATCCTCAACGCCAGGAAAGCAATGTTATCGCAAGGGGGCCAACTGACTATCCGATCCTGGTCCAGTGAAGACGCAGCCTATATCGACCTGTCAGATACGGGCGGGGGGGTCCCAACGCAGATTGCGGAGCATGTGTTTGAGCCCTTCATCACCCACGACCCCGCGCCTGACCCGAAAAGCGAAAAAGGTACAGGGCTTGGCCTAAGTATCTGTCGCGACCTGGTCGTCAACGCCGGCGGACAACTCAGCTTCGACAGCAAGCCCGGCCAAGGCACCACCTTCCATCTACATATCCCCAAAGCCAAGCCACTACGAAGATCCGCCTGACAATCTACCGACCCGGCCAAGCCGCACATTTCGCTCACACAGGCAGTCGAAAAATCCAATCTCAAAAAACGCATCAGATCTACACAGATTCACAATCTGTGGGTATCCTGTCGCTATCCCAGCTTCACACCGTGGAAGCTCGATCAATCAACCCGCCTGACAGCCAAGAATCAAGGGTGCCAAGATTTTTTAAAGAAAAAGTGAAGCGAAGTGGGCTTTAGTGTTGAGCATGGGGGCGAGGTGGGGTATGATCCCTCTCGTCCTTGAGCGAGTCCCACTTTGGTATTTACTGGCACCTATGACCACACGATCGACACCAAGAACCGATTGGCAATACCAGCCGAAGTCAGAACGCGGATCAAGCGCTCGGCCGGCACGGGTGACGACCAACCGGTTTTCCTTTATGTGACACTCGCTCAAGACTGGACGCTCTGCCTGTACACGGAGGAAGGCTATGAAAAGCGGGCCCACGAGTTGGATCATTCCGAGATGGACTCCGACGAGCTGCTCGAGTACGAGCGTGTCTTCTACTCGCTATCTAAGCCGGTCGAATTTGATAAGCAAGGGCGGGTCACACTCCCAGCCAATCTTCTGGAGCGCGCAGACCTGGGATCGGATGTTGTCTTAATCGGTGTCAAAGATCACCTGGAAGTACGCAACCGCAAGGCCTGGTACGAGCATCTGGAACGCAAGCTAAAAGATCAGCCAGGCATACTGATGAACCCACGCAAGGCCATGCGACGACGGTAAAAGATAAACGGAAGGATCCGACAACACTCATCAACGACAGGGGCCCAAAATAAAATGAACCACCGCCCAAGGCGGATGACGGTCAAGGCCGACCGGCAAATACCTCGGGCAACAAGCAGCGGCAGATCCCTCATAACGCATATGGATTTGCCCCAGCACCAGCGGAGGTCAGAACGGATTCGAGTCTGTCCACCCTGACCGGATGACCAACTCCGCTTGATCCACGGACGGATCGCGGAACACTGGATCGTCAGAAGCATCAGTGATCGGTTGCTACGCTACCGCGCACCAGATCTGACGAACGCCGGCCACAAAGACGGCAACCTTCGCTGTTTTATATTTTGACGTCAGCCGATTTGCGGGCACCCACTGCCGCATCCTTCCTGGAAAGTCGGCCGACACGGCGCCGAGATGACACGGGCTTACGGGCCGACCGAATTCTTTTCTGTTTGGCCCGAACCGCACCGTGCACCCCGGCGTATGAATAGGTGGATGGAATTTGGCGGGCCCGCAAGACCCCGCTTCGAGTTGGTCCCACCCGACTCAAACACTGCATCCCCCTCCTCCTATCGCGCCCCCCGGGTCTCAGACCCGAGGAGCGTGTTTTTTTGTACACATCGCACCCGTACCAGTAGGGGGGCCGATCCCACTGGCACCTTACCTATGCGACAAATGCAAGAAACCGGCCACATACTTGAACCCCGCAAAATGCCACTTAGCCACCTCCAAGCCCTATTACACGGGCACAGGATAGATCAAAGCCGATCAAACCACCGGCCCCGCTGTAGATTTTCCTTGTCTTAACCAGCCCCGTTATTCATAATATACGGTGGCTCATATGCCATGGGTGGGAAAGATATCCACGGCATCTTATTGCGATTGCGCACCCCGATTAGGTGCGCTGCTTAGCGGAGGGAGTGCTTCATGGAACGTTTCTATTTCAGCAACCGCTGCGCAACACTATTCTGCGCTCCGATACTGGTTGCTATCACCACGATCTGCGTCACCCCGATACCCATCAATGCCAACGCCGTGATAGGCACCTACGCCCAGCCCAATGTCCTTGTCGCCGACGGCACCACCGTCTACACCGCCTGGGTCTTCGCGGATAATACCGGTCTCAACGGCGAACTTACCTGGGGAGCCCAGCACGACTTCTTCCTCCCGCCTTACGCAACACTCATCCCCGGCGGGCTCGGTGTCGCATTTGGAAAACCCGACCCCACACGCGACTTCTTCGAAGGCAAGCCCATGATCTTCGAAACGTTCTCGTCTACGGGTGCCGCCACAGGAAGGCTCGTCAATCAGGCCGACCAGGTCTCCAACAGATTCGGGGACCTGCAATTCTTCCGCTTCACCGTCAACACCAACGCGCCAACCGGCGCAGGCAACTTCGATCTAGGCACGAGCACCTCGCTCACCGACACCGCCGGTTCACCACAGCCCTTGACGAAACAGAACATCCAATTCACCATCACCACACGTCAAGGCGACCTCAACCTCGACGGCTTCGTCGGCATCGAAGACCTCAACACCGTACTGGGAAACTGGAACGCAAGCACACCCGCCCCCAACTTCCCCGCAGGCGACACCAACGGCGACCGCTTCGTCGGCATCGAAGACCTCAACTGGGTCCTGAGCAACTGGAACGCCGGCACACCCCCAACCCCACCAGCCGCCGTCCCCGAACCCGCCACCGCAACCCTCAACGCCGCCGCGTGCATCACCACACTGCGCCGCTCCAGAACAAGCGCAACCCTCCGCTAACTCCAAACCAATCCCCGCCCGTAATTACAACTGCAAAGAACCGATCCCTCGATTAGACACGCTGCGCCAGCGCAGTTGTCGT
>JAJDCT010000135.1 GCA_029260695.1 Phycisphaeraceae bacterium | reverse complement strand
TGGGGTGGTCTTGGATGTACCTTGTGATCTGCTGGAAGGACTGTTGTTTTGGGCGGATCTCGTAGTAGAGGTTGGTGCGTTCGAACCCGCCGTGGTGTGTGGCGGGGTTGCGGAGGCCGAGCATCTTGAGGATGTCCGAGGCGACGCGGGGGGTAGCGGTGGCGGTGAGTGCGATCAGGGGTGTGTCTTTGAACCGTCCGCCGAAGCCTGCGCGGAGGGTGCCGAGCTGGCGGTATTCGGGGCGGAAGTCGTGGCCCCACTCGCTGATGCAGTGGGCCTCGTCGATGGCGAAGCGTGAGACTTCGAGCCTGGCGAGCAGGCGTTGTCCGGTGGGGCTCATCAGGCGTTCCGGGGCCATGTAGATAAGGTCATACCCGCCGTCCAGGGCTTTTCGTTCCCGGCGTGCGGCCTCGGGGGGCTCGAGCGTCGAGTTCAACAGGGTGGCGCTGATCCCGTAGCCTCGCAGCAACTCGACCTGGTTCTGCATCAGGGCGATCAGTGGGCAGATGACAACGGTGGTGCCCTCGCCAAGGACGGCTGGGAGCTGGTAGCAAAGCGACTTGCCCCCACCGGTGGGCATGACCACAAAGACGTCCCGTCCGGCTACCACGTCTGCGACGGCCCGGTCCTGGATCGGCCTTAGGCGATCGTGCCCGAAGTACTGCTTAAGTGGGCCCGCGAGGTCGGCGTCCAAGTCGGCGGATCGGGGCTGGGTTGGGGACGACGTCATGGCCCGAAAGCCTACCCGATCCGGTGAAACCTCACAGCCCGGGCCCGAATTGGCCGATATGATGCCTTTACCCCCCTTGCCGCATGTGAACGGTACGGGTATTCTTCCCCCTTCGTTTTCCCCCCGGATTCGTACCCCGGATCAGTACCCCGGTTTAGTGTGAGGGTTGGACGTGCGGCTAACTGATATCTTGCAACCCGACTGTGTGAAGGTTCCGCTGGTAGGCGGGGACAAGCAGGCGTGCATATTTGAATTGGTCGATCTGATGGTCGAGCACACGGATGTTCAGGACGCCGAGGGCCTCAAACAGGCGGTCTGGCAACGCGAGCTGACCCGAACGACCGGGATCGGGCACGGCATCGGGATCCCCCATGGCAAAGCCGAAGGCTGCGACGAGCTGCGTATGGCGATCGGCCGACCCGCTGAGCCGCTGGAGTTCGGCTCGATCGACGGCAAGCCGGTCAATCTCATCCTCCTGCTGGCGTCACCTTTGGACAAGACCGGCCCGCACATCCAGGCCCTGGCCAAGATCAGCCGCCTGCTGATCAGCGAAGACCTCCGCGATGCGCTGCAGGAGGCCGAGTCGTCCCAAGACCTCTATGACCTGCTGGTCCGTCACGAGAACGAAGCAGCGGTATAGGAACAGCGGGTAAGCAGCAAAACTGGGCAGCTGGAAATTCAGGTTTACAGCTTGATGATTTGCGGCCAACTCGTCATATCAACACAGTCCCAGCTATTCCCCAGCGTTGTAGAGGCTCATGGCCTTGTGGATCCCGTCGTTGAGCCATGACTCGATGGCGTCACAGGTCCGATCCAGGGCCGGGTCCAGGTCGGCGAGTTGGTCTTCGGTGAATCGGCCGAGTACGAAATCTTTGCGGGAAGCGCGTGTGGGGGATTCGACACCGATGCGCAGGCGGGGGTAGTCCTGTGTGCCCAGTTTGTCTTCGATGTCACGCAGGCCGTTGTGCCCGCCGGCGCTGCCGGTGGCGCGAAGGCGCATCGTGCCGACAGGTAGCGCAGCCTCATCGACGAGGATCAAGAGGTCGTCGAGGTCGAGCTTGTAGAAGTTCATTGCCTCGGACACGGTGAGGCCCGAGCGGTTCATGAAGGTCATCGGCTGGACGAGCAGGCAGCGGTGACCTGCGACGGTGCCGTCGAGGACGCCGGCGTGGAAGTTGGTCTTGACGCCGGTGATGCCGTGACGCTGGGCGAGGCGTTCGATCGCCATGAACCCAGCGTTGTGGCGGGTCTTAATGTAATCCGAACCGGGGTTGCCCAGGCCGACGATGATCTTCATAGCGGATCTCTGATACACGGCCTATTCAATCCGCACACATACCACATCCTCGCAACGCACAAACTCTGCGTGGGCGTTGTTGTATAGCGCACAGATCCCCCGGCAGAGCCGGGGGCTGAGGGTCGATCTGGATAAAGTAGACGTCAGAGCAACCCCCATCAGCGATTGAATTATTTGTCTTCGCCTTCGGCTTTTTCTTCACCCTCGGGCTTGCCGCCGATGATTTCTGGCTGGTCCTCGCCCTCGACGGTTTCCTCTTCTTCGGCGATCTTCGTCATGCTCAGGTGAGCGATCAGCAGGTCGGGATCACTTGCGGCGGTCACACCCGCAGGCATGGTCAGGCCCGAGACCAGCAGCGAATTGCCGATTTCCATCTCACTTACGTCGTGGGTGAGCCTCTCGGGGATAGCGTCGGCGCGGCACTTGACATGGATCGTGTTGTTGTTTTGCTCAAGCAGCGCCCCGGCCTCCTTGAGGCCGATCGCTTCGCCTACCAGCTCGATCTCGATTTCAACATCGACTTCTTCGCTGAGATTGACGCGGGCCAGATCCACATGGATTATGTGCTTGCCCAGGTAATCCCACTGGATATCTTTGACCAGGCAGGGCTCGCTCTTGCCCGCGACATCGACGTCGATCAGGTGGGCGTTGTGGTGCAGCAGTTCGACCATCGCCTTGGCGTCGACGGCGATGTGGACGGGGTCCTGCTTGTGGCCGTAGATCACCGCGGGGAGCTTGCCCTCTGCGCGGGTGCGTGAGGCGTAGCGTGTGCCGGTCCTTTCGCGGACGTCGGCGCTGATCTTGGGTTGGGTGGCTGTGCTCATGGTGTCGTCTCCGTATCTGGCGTTTTTGCCGGGGTGCATTTCTTGTTAAATCGTAGTTAGTGGTTTATCGCTTGCTGCCGCCGTCGGCCCTGAACAGGCTCGACAGGGACATGTTGTGGTGGATGCGGTGCATCGCCTGGCCGAGCAGGTCGGCGACGGATAGCTCGATGAGCTTGTCCTGGATCGGGGCACACCGTGACCCGCAGGGGATGGTATCGGTGACGATGATCTGGCTGATAGGGGACTCTTCGAGCCTTTCCATGGCCAACCCGACCAGCACCGGGTGGGTACAGGCGGCGATGACGTCGCGTGCGCCCTGGGCGGTGACCAGCTTGGCGGCTTCGCAGATCGTCCCGGCGGTGGAGATCATGTCGTCGATCATCAGGACGGTCTTGTCTTTCACATCGCCGATGATGTTCGCCGATTCGACTTCGGTGCCGCTTTTACGGCGTTTGTCGATGATGGCGATCTCGTCGCCCAGCGCGGTTGCGTAGGCGCTGGCGGTCTTGACGTTGCCGACGTCCGGGCTGACCAGGCACATCGGCCCGACCTTCTTGCGGAGTTTCTCGATGTGCCTGAGGACGACCGGCAGGGCGGTCATGTGGTCGACGGGGATGTCGAAAAAGCCCTGGATCTGCGCGGCGTGCAGGTCCATCGTCAGCACGCGGTCGGCGCCGGCGGCGGTGATCAGGTTCGCGACCAGCTTGGCGGTGATCGGTGTGCGGCCCTCGTCCTTGCGGTCCTGGCGGGCGTATCCGAAGTAGGGGATGACAGCTGTGATCTGCCGGGCGCTTGCGCGCTTCAGGCAGTCGATGTAGATCAGCAACT
The DNA here is from genome assembly GCA_029260695.1 of Phycisphaeraceae bacterium. GTDB lineage: Bacteria > Planctomycetota > Phycisphaerae > Phycisphaerales > Phycisphaeraceae > JAJRRS01. The sequence continues at coordinate 5,455 of JAJDCT010000135.1, read as the reverse complement.
CCATCAGATTTGCGTTGACCGGGTGACAGGTGGACTGGATCACGAAGCAGTCCCGGCCTCGGACGTCCTCCTCGATCTTCACCAGGAGCTCGCCGTCGGGGAACATCTCCGTGTGTCCCTGGCCCATCGGCAGGTCCAGCGAGCGGCAGATGGATTCGCCCAGCGTCCGGCTTGCCCGGCCACAGAAGATCTTTAATTGGTCTTTGTCTGCCTTGCTCATGAGGAGGTCACCCCTACAGATTCATTCGCCAGGCGCTGCCGGAGGATCGCGTCGACCTCTTGGAGCTGCGCCTGGGTGTTGATACTCAAGACGTCCTGTGACGGCACCGCCTCGACGACCTCGACTTTCTTGCCGTGGCTTTTGAGGATGGCCGGTACGTCGGTGATGTAGTACTCGCCCTGGCTGTTATGCGATTTCACTTCGTCCAGCGATCCGAACAACGCTTCGCTGTCGAAGCAGTAGTAGCTGGGGTTGACCTCGTTGATTTCGAGTTCTTGGGGCGTGGCGTCTTTCTGTTCGACGATCCGCTCAAGGCCGCCGTCGAGGCCGCGGACGATGCGTCCGTATCCCGTGGGGTTATCGATGACGCTGGTGGCGAGGGTTGCGGAAGCCCCGCGTCGGCGATGAACTTCCAGCATCCGGGCCAGCGTTTTTGTGCGGATCAGCGGGCCATCGCCTGCCAGGACAAACAGGTCCGTGGCGGGTTGGTCTTCGAATAGGTGTTGGGTCACCTGGGCTGCGTGGGCGGTGCCTTTGGGGTCGTTCTGCTCGGCGAACTCGATGTTCTCCAGGCCATCGAGTGACTGTCGTACCTCGTCGGCTTTGTAGCCCACGACGATGACACAACGGGAGACCCCGGCGTCCCGGCAGGCCTTAACGACCCACCAGAGCATGGGCTTGTCGGCCACGGGGTAGAGCACCTTGGGCAGGTCACTTTCCCCCATCCGTGTGCCTTTGCCCGCGGCGAGGATGACCGCCTGGGGAGCGGGCCGGCCGTTGGGGTCTGTGTTGTGTAAAATATCAGTCACGTTGAGTGCCTTGATTTGTCATCGCAAGTTTGCGGGAGACAGGGAACTGGCCCGCAAGGATTCGAACCTTGAATACCAGTACCAAAAACTGGGGTGTTGCCATTACACTACGGGCCAAGTGGTCATTGAAAAAGCCTGTTGGGGCTCGGCGACCCTTGGTTGAACCCACCTGCGTGGCGGTTTCATGAAGGGGTGCCCGGCCTTTTACAACGAGCTCGAAGGGGGGGCCGCCGGTGGGCCAGATCCAGTTAATCCCTTCTAATGTCCGCGCCTTGGCCCAGGGGCCTCGTCACGGTCGGCTCTGCCGAAAAGTCAGCTAAAGTGTAGGGCCATCGCGGGGGGTGTCAAACAGCGTCATCCCACGGTAATCCCAACTCTTAGGGTTTCCCTTGGAACATAGACCTTGCAGCGGAGTGTTCCTGGAGAGGCTGTTTTGGGCGAGTCGGGGACTAAGGGGGATCAAAGTTGAGCGAGACTTAGCCAGAAACCGAATTAATCAACCTCGGGAGAGCGCCCCGGGTTAGCGGTTCATCTCAAGGAGCTTGACCGGGCTCTCTGGCTGGCCGGTGCGGATACTTAGTAGACACGCCAGACAGCAGGCCATCGCGTCGGCCTGGTGCTGGGCGTGCGAGGCCGAACCCGCAGAATTTGGCTGGTCCAAAAGCCTGCGCCACTGGGCGGCGAGCATATCGACAAAGCCGTCCGGGCCCGAGCCGGTCGCCTCGTCGAGCATATCGCCGTCAGGGTTAGACAGTGTGTATGTCGAGTCGGTGATCCGCAGTGATGCGCTGTCGCCATGCACCCTTAGGACACGTCCGCTCCGTCCGGCGGTATCGGTGACCTCAAGCAATATGGCGTTGGCGCCGGGCATCCGCGCGTGAGCAAGCAGGCTTCCGGCCAACGACCGAAGGTCTTCGGGCGGCTCGATCAGCGGGCCGACCAACGACGCGTCGATTGTTTCGGGCATCAAGGTGAAGTTAAGGACCGTCAACCACGCATCGAATAGGCGGGCAAACAGCGAGCCGTGCTCGGGCCGGCCATCACTTGTGAATCTGATCGCACGGCGGTCGCCCAGAAGTTCATAGGGATCTGCGGCAGATAGAAAACCGGGCGATTGCCCGAACACCGGTGCCTGAAGGATGCGCCCCGCAGCGCCCGGCTGCGCCCCAAGTTTCTTGGAGGCAGATAGGCCTTGAAGATCGCTGGCTATCGGCTCAAGGGTCAGCACGGCCGTGCCCTGGTCTGTGATGGCGTGCAGGTCATCGTGTGTCACGCCCCCCAGGCTTGTCATCAGCAGGTAAGCCGCCGGCCTGTCCACCAACAGCTTGCGCAGGTCGTCGTGGGGTTGGCAATCAAGCTCCTTGGCGAGTTGGCTCACCTCCGCGACCGGCGGTCCTCCGACCCCGATCGGCTTGAGGGCCGAACCCATCAGGTTCATAAGCTCACCGGCCAACGGTGCGTGGCAGGCGTCGGTCCAGATCGTGACTTCCGGCGACAGGTTGCGTTTGGACATATGCAGAAGATACCACGGCTAAAGCATCTTCCAAACAGGGGTCGTGGTTTATCTGTTGCGCAGCACGAGTCTGAGGTGCTCGGTCAGTCCGTTCCTGTGACACCCAGACACGCGGCAGAAGTTGGCGAGATGCAGGCGGTGCGCGTCTTTGGGTGAGCCGGTACAATGCGTGTGTTGACGTGGACGGGCGGCCGCGGCGGGTCTTGGGCCCGACGAGGAAAGTCCGAGCACGGCAGGACACGGTGGTGGGTAACGCCCACCCGCCTGGGCCTTGGCCTGGGTGCGGGACAGTGCCACAGAAAACACACCGCCGATGGGCCGGCTTGCCGGTCACAGGTAAGGTTGAAATGGTGCGGTAAGAGCGCACCGCCGGGCTGGTGACAGCCCGGGCAAGGTAAACCCCACCGCGTGCAAGACCAAGCAGCGACGCAGCGGGTAACCGCGCGGGCCTGTCCGGCCCGGGTCGAAAGGCCACGTCGCGGGTAGGTTGCTTGAGCCCGTCGGCGACGGCGGGCCTAGAGAAATGGTCGCCCCCACGGCTTGTCCGTGGGACAGAACTCGGCTTACAGGCCACGTCAACAACAAAGCCCACGGGCAGAAGTCCGTGGGCTTTGTCTATTTTGCAGGGTTGTAACTGCTTCGTCGAGCTACTGGGTCAGGAGCTGGACGGCGTTGGCGGTCGGCAACGACAACGCGCCGTGGGCCCGGGCCGCGGCGATCGCCAGGTCACCGGAGCTGGTATTCACCAGTTCGAGCAGCCGGTCGGTCTGGCTGGCATCGAGGTGGCTGCCGAAGTAGGTCGCTGAATCTGCCAGGCTGGCGAGCATCGACAGTTGCAGGTCGCCTTCCAGGGAGAGCGCCGCTTCAGCCAGGGCGTTCTGTGTATCGGCTTCATCGATCAAGGCGAGCACGGCGGCCGAGGCAACCTTGATTTCGTCACGTTCGTCAGACAGCGCGCGAACCAATGCGGGCTTGGCTTCAGCGACCTTGAAAATCGGGCTGCCGACCGCGACCTCGCGGAGCAGACGCAGGGCCGTCAATGCGAACTCCGCGCTTTGGTCGGCCCCGATGCCGTCGCCTGTGTAGGTGCCGAATGCCGCTTCCACCGCCACACTTAGCTCTTTGGCGTCATCACTCATCAAGGCCGAACTGACGCGGGTGGTTTCACCTAATGCATTGCCCAGCCGGATCTGCTGTTCGACACTTTGCAGGGCGAGGATCGGCACGGTGCCGGTCTTGTAGTCGTTGGCCGTGTCGTTATAGATCCGTACGACCATCTCGCTGTCGACCGCTGCGACGATCAGATCGAGGCCCGGGACAAGGTTCAGCTCTGAGCCGACGTCGGCCATCGACATCCCGCCAAACGCCTCGAAACCCAGGTCGCCCAAGACGGCCAGCAGGCTGTTGACGGTGTCCTGGTCGTCTGCCAGCACCATGGCGTACCGGGCATCACTCTGGCGTACGGCTTCTGAAAGCACCGCGGTCACTCGGTGAGCGCCGGGGAAGTTTTCGGTGGGCCTGACGCTTGCCAGGGCTTCGGCGGCACGGAACCGTACGCGTCGATCGGGGTAAGACAAGGCATTCATGAGTGGCTGCTGAGCCGAGCCACGGTTGACCAGCGCGTCGGTCCCGGCGGTGGCGGAGAGGGCGGCGATAGCATCCAAGGCAAGCTCGGAGTCACCGTCGACTGTCGCACGAGCGAGGACGTCGTGTAACCGGTCGGGGCCGGCGAGCATCGCGTAGAAGCCGGCGGGCTGAAGCTCGCTGGCGTAGCTGGGGTCAATTGTGTCAGGTGGCAGGCGGTTCTCACGACGTAGATTGGCCATCAGATACAGGCTTAGCGCCGCATCCAGGCCGTCATTCAGTTCCAATGCCCGCTTGGCCGAACGCATCGCAAGCACGTCCCCGAACACCTCGCCTGGTACCACGATCGGGACCAGGCCGATCTTCGGCCCGTAGGCCCAGACCAGGCCCGCCTCGATGGATGGGTCGTAGCCCGCAAGGTCTTCGCTATTGTTGGTTGCCGTCGTGTACTGCGTCTGCCCCAGGCCTAGATGCCACTGGGCGGCACTCAAATCAGCGGCTTGTCGGGTGGAGGACAGCAGCGCGTTGTAAGCGGCCTGAACAGCCAAACGCGCGTCGGGATCAGCGGTGGGAGATTCGAGCACTTCCTTCATCGCCGACAATGCCTGGGGGTACCCGATTTCTGACAAGACCTGAGCGATCTGGCTCATGGGTGCCGGGTCGAGCTGTGGCAGCGCCTCGGATAGTGGCGCGACCAAGGGCTGACCGATCGTCACCATCGCCGAAAGGATGTAAGGGTGGAGCCGTGATTGATCTGAATCCAACAACGACGAGAGCATCTGCGGGGCCGCGTATTGGCCTGCGGCACCTAGGCGTTGGGTCGCGTTGCGGTATGCCCGTTGGCCCTGTGCCAGCAGTTCGATGTCTGCCTGGATACGCTCGGGGTCTCGGCTGAGCTCGACCCGGGCCGCTTGGATACGGTTGTCGAGGTCTTTAGCTACGTCGATCAGCGAAGCGAACTGTTCGTCTGCTTCACCCATCTTCGACGCACGGGCCAGGACATTCGCCCAGGCCTCACGGTCACTGGACTCGACCGTGGCGAGCAGCGCCTGGTTATCCGCTTGTTTCAACAGCGTCTGACCGGTCGCCAAAGCCAGGTCAGGCTTGGCGATCAGTACATAGTGGTTGAAATCTTCCCAAAGCGCCTCGGGTGTCTGTTCCTGGGCAAGTAATGAACCGGGCCAGCTGGCCGACACCAACAGACATAGGCCCAACAACCGTCGTTGCGTTCCCGACATGGATAAACTCCATTTAAATACAAGTCTGGTAATCACAGCAATCTATCGCTGATCGGGATCACCGTCAAGCAATCCCTCCATCAGGTCCCCG
>JAJDCT010000134.1 GCA_029260695.1 Phycisphaeraceae bacterium | reverse complement strand
ACAACCCACGTCGCCGGCTCGGGGACCAGCGCCAGCGCGTCTGCCGGCGGGGGGGTGCCCGCGTTCCAGTTGCCTAATACGACGTTGAGGTCGGCGATGCCCAGGAACCCATCGCCGTCGGTGTCGCCGGACCAGATGTCCCCGGCGATGACGTTCTGATTCCAGCTCGTGAGGATCAGGTTCAGGTCGGTGAGTCCTACAAACCCGTCGCCGTCCAAGTCGCCCGCCAGCGCGGGGGCCGGCAGGAAGCTGCGCAGGGAGCTGTAGTGGTGGAAGCCAAACCCGCCGAATTCGGCCTGGCTGCCGTAGACCGCTTGGGTCTGGTCCAGCGCCGTCTGCATCGCTGCCGGGCCTTCCTCGAAGAAGGTCACGACATCGGGCCCGATGTCCTGTGTCTCGACGGCGATGACCACGGGCTTGCCGATCGTGGCGGCGTAGGCCATCTCGGCGGCGGCCCCGGCGACGATCCCGTTGGTGCCCAAAGCGAAGTCGCGGTAATCCATGAGGGTGATGTAGTCGTAGATGTCCTGAACGTGCTGGTAGAACGGTTTGGTGACGCCGTTGTAGGTGATGCTCTGCAGCCCGGGGAACGACGCGGCGCTATCGAAGAAGGGTGCCAGGTCCGGGCCGACCTTGAGTGTGGCGCCTGCGTCAGCCTTCTTTTGCATATACATCGTCGCCAGGTCCAAGTACCACTGGGCCTGTTGTGCGGGGTTGGTGTTCCATGCGGGCAGCGCCCAAGGCTCGACGTCGGCATTGAATCCGTCAAACTGCTCATTCGGTGCGCTGGTCGCGTTGTAGGTCAGCACGCTCTGAAACCCAGCGTCCGCCAGCACCATCCCGCTGTTGGGGGTGGTGTAATTGGTGTCGCCGTCCAGTGCGTAGACTTCGATCCCACTAGCGTGGAAGTCCGCGATCATGGTGCGGTATTTAGCCGTTTCCGTGAACAGGATGTTCCACGGCGTGAACAGGTAGGCTCTATCGATCCCGTTCGCGTTCATGAAGTTGATCGCGCCACTGCGTGCCGCGGGGTTGTTGCGGATCTGCGCGGACTCGCTCCAAATCCACATATCCTTGTTGGCGGCACGGGCGTCGGTCGTCGCTGCCAGGCAGGTCAACACCAGCAGCACCCAGACCGCCGGGCGTGTGCCCCTCATCTCGAAGACAGAGTTTCGGGCGGTCATAGGTCGGTGCCTCATGGGTTGCCGGGCACAGGCTAAAAAACCGATAACCGTGCCGTGTAATACCTTTTACACAATAGCACAGATCCGGCACAGATAAAGAGAAAAACGCCGACTTGGGCCGCTATCTCTCGATCTTCACAGGGTCTTCCAGCACCGTGACCCTGTTGCCGTCTTCGGTGGCCTCCAACTCGACCATCGCGCCGACCGGGAGGGAGGCGTTGAACCTGTGGTGGCCGACCGGGAAGCCGTAGATCACGGGGATCCCCAGGTCGGCGAAGTATTGCTCGAAGACTTCGTTGACGCTGAACTCCGAGGGGTCTTCGCCCTCTTTCTCGGTGTGGGTGAATTGGCAGAGGATCACGCCGTTGAGCTCGTCGAGTTTGCCGGCGAGGTGGAGTGTCGAGAGGAAGCGGTCGATGCGGTAGGGGGCCTCGCGGACATCTTCGACGAAAAGGATTCGGCCCTTGGTCTGGATTTCGTAGGGTGTGCCCATGGTGGCGGCGATGAGTGAGAAGTTGCCGCCGACCAGCCGGCCGCGCGCCTTGCCGGTCGCGAGTGTCTTGGGAGCGTCCACCGCATCGGGGAACTCATAGGTCCAGCCAGGCGTCAGGCGGTTGCCGTCATCGTCGTAGTAGCTGGACTTAAGAATCGCGCGCCAGAAGTAGGTCGCGGAAAAGTCTGAGAGGTTGCCCTCGCTGCCCAGGCCGTACTGCGGGGTGGGCGTGTGGAACGTAACCAGCCCGGCTTTTCGGCCGATCGCCAGGTGCAGCCCGGTGACGTCGCTGAACCCGATCAGCATCTTGGGGTGCCTGCGGATGCTGCGGTAGTCGAGCATCTGGAGGATGCGCGTCGTGCCGTAACCACCGGTGCCGGGGAAGATGGCATCGACATCCGGGTCTTCAAACGCCGTCATGATTTCGGCGGCGCGTTGTTCGTCTGTCCCTGCGAGGTAGCCGTACGCACGGAACAGATCGTCGGGAAGTTTCACAACAAATCCCAACGCTTCGAGCCGCTGCTTCGCCAGCATCACGCGCTCTTTATTCAAGTCGCCCGCCGGCGCAATAAACATGATCGTGTCCCCCGGCTCAAGCGGCGCGGGCTTGATCGGGCGGGTGGCCCAGACGGGGAGCATCTGGCAGCCGGTGGTAGTCAGCGCGATCACGGTAAGTAGCGGCAACATGCATGCGAGCTTTTGGGAAACTAAGCTGCGAATATGAATCAGCATCGGGTCGGGCTCCGTCAGGATTAGATTTGCAGCATCTTATCATCGCTTTGCTAAAGGGAAGGGCGATCCGTCTGTGGAGTCGGCCTTGCCGCACCCAAGCCCCACGAAGCACCAGTCTGTGCGTTTAGAGAGGGCTTGGTTTGGCCGATAGCGTGTGGGGGCTCACTGAAAGGGATGTGATGGACTCCGGCGGCGATTTTGGCGATTTATTTGGCATCGGCGATCGGTCGGGACGCCACCGCCCGACCACGGCCGGTGAGCGAGTGGTCCTGTTTGGGTTGGCACGGTTGGCGGCCCTGTTTTTAGCTATCGCGGGTTTTGCCGGGGCTTGGTGGATCGAAGACGCCGACCGTGTGAAGGGGTTCCTGGTCGTGGGGACCATCGGTGTGGTGGGGTGGCTGGTGCTGTGGGCCGCACGCCGGCTTGATCTGATCTAGGCCGGGTGCTATCCCTCTTCTATTCCAAAACATTTGTTCGAGGTGCGCGGTGGGGCGCGTGTTGCCTCACGGCCAGAGTTCTTCGCGTTGCACAAGCGGGTGCCGGCCGGGGTGGCGTTTGTTTTTCAGCCAGCGCAGGGCGTAGTGCCAGGCCTGGGGGTTAAAGCATGTGCCGGCGAGTTTCAAGGCGGGTAGGTATTGGCGGTCGCGGAATCGCAGCGTTGCGCGCATCAGGCGGGTCTGTTGTTCGATGGTTTTGAGTGTCGGCGGGCGTGTGCCGGACTGGATCATCGGGCGCAGCAGTTGCTTGAGGCGCAAGATGTCGTGGTCCATCAGTTGGGGGTTATCCTGCATCTCTGATGTGCCTGTGATGTGCCCCCAGTGCTGGTCGATGAGGGGTTCATTTAATAGGAGGATGCCGCCGCGAGCGATCAGGCGGTAGAGCCACCAGGTGTCGAAGGCGGAGTTCATGTCGCCGGGGTTTTCCCATAGGACACCTGCCTGGATGTCTTCGCGTCGGATCAGGCACTGCACCGGTGTGCCGACCTCGAGGTCCTGGAGGTAGGCGGCGAGCAGTGCGTCGTCGGGCGGGAGGTATTCGAGAGTGGATGCTGCGCCGCGCAGGCCGGGCTTGGATAGTTCGTTGTGCAGGTAGTTGTCGGCGAGGCACATCAGGACGGAGGCGTCGGGTTTTTTGAGTGTGGCGACGAGCATGCGTTGCAGGCAGCCGGGCTTCAGTGCGTCGTCGTCGTAAAGGGGTTTGATCCAGGGCGCGCGCGCCTGACGGAGGACGAAGTTGTTGTTGGGGATCTGGCCGTGGTCCTCTGGGTTTTGGATGATGCGGATGCGGCGGTCTTTGGCGGCGAGCTTGCGGAGGTAGTCCCAGGTTTGGCCCGGCGGGTCCTCGTCGTCTGAGATGACCAACTCCCAGTCGGTGACGGTCTGATCGAGCACGCTCTTGACAGCTCGGCGGATCAGATCCGGGCGCTTGTAGGTCGGCATGACGATGCTGAGGTTGGGTGTTTTGGGCAGGTCGATTGACATAGAAGTTTTATTCCCCGATTTTTCTAAACGCGACGATTGAGTTGACCTGCTTAGTCAAAGACAGTCTCGGGTCGTGTTTAAGGTCTTGTTCGATGTGCTGGTCGACACCGTCGTAGACACCGGCGTCGTGGAGCGCCAATATCCCACCGGGCTTGATCTTTGGGATCACCAGCTGGGTGTCGGTGCTGACACCCTGATAATCGTGTCGGGCATCGACAAACGCCAGCCGACATCCTCCCGGGATCGCCGTCTCGGCCACACTTGATGTCGTCGCCAGTGGGATGATCTGGTTGTAGTAGCCCAATTCGTTGGCGTGCTGGATGAATTGGAAGAACGTGCCGGTGAGCCCCTTGGTGATCCGTTTGTGATACGCCTCCTGGGAGGGAGACCCGAGCATCGTAAACGGGTCGACGCAATACACACGGGTGTCTGGCGCGTGCTCGATGCAGGCCCC
>JAJDCT010000133.1 GCA_029260695.1 Phycisphaeraceae bacterium | reverse complement strand
GGTCTCCACGAAGTCGGGGTACATGAGTTGGCCCTGATCGGTCATCCCACGCCACATCAGGCCCTGGGTAATCCCAGCCACATAGATCGGGATGATGTAAAGCAGGATCCCGATCGTCCCCAGCCAGAAGTGTGTCTCGGCGAGTTTTTTGCTGTAGAGCTTGGTCTGGAACAGCCTCGGCAGCAGGTAGTACATCATCCCAAACGCCATGAACCCGTTCCACCCAAGCGTCCCGGCATGAACGTGTGCGATCGTCCAGTCGGTGTAATGGCTCAGCGCGTTGACGCTCTTGATCGACAGCAGCGGGCCCTCGAACGTGCTCATCCCGTAGAACGTCACCGCCACCACGAAGAACTTCAGCACCGGGTCGGTCGTGACCTTGTGCCAGACACCCCGCAGGGTGAGTAGCCCGTTAATCATCCCGCCCCAACTGGGCATCCACAGCATCACCGAGAAGATCATCCCCAGGGTGGACGCCCACTCGGGCAGCGCGGTGTAGTGCAGGTGGTGAGGCCCGGCCCAGATATAGATAAACACCAGCGACCAGAAGTGGATGATGCTCAGCTTGTACGAAAACACCGGCCGATCTGCGGCCTTGGGCATGAAGTAATACATCAGCCCCAGGAACGGCGTGGTCAGGAAGAACGCCACCGCGTTGTGCCCGTACCACCACTGCATAAAGGCGTCCTGCACCCCGGCGTAAACCGGGTAGCTCTTGATCAGCGTCCCGCCGAACACCGGGATCACCAGGTTGTTAAAGACGTGCAGCATCGCCACCGTCACGATCGTCGCGATGTAGAACCAAAGCGCGACGTACAAGTGACGCTCACGACGCTTGATGAGTGTCATCAGGAAGTTGCCGCCGAAGAACCCCAACCAGACCACCGCGATCACGATGTCGATCGGCCATTCGAGTTCGGCGTACTCTTTGCTCTGGCTGATCCCCAATGGCAGGGTCACCGCGGCGCTGACGATAATTAGTTGCCAGCCCCAGAAGTGCAGCTTGCTGAGCAGGTCGCTGAACATCCTCGCCTTGCACAGCCGCTGGGTCGAGTAGTAGACCCCGGCGAAGATCGTGTTGCCCGCAAACGCGAAGATCGCCGCGTTGGTGTGTAACGGGCGCAATCGGCCGAACGTGATGTAGGGGATCCCCATGTTCGCCGCGGGGAACGCCAACTCGACCGCCGCGATGATCCCGACCAGGAACGCCACCAGCGCCCATACCAACGTCGCCAGCAGGAACATCCGAACGATCTTGTCGTCGTAGACAAACCGTTCGAGCGTGCCGGGTTGAGACAGGGCCGGGTCCATGGGTGCCGTCGTTTGGTTTGTTGTCACCGTCCGGGATCTCCTGATCGTGGGGCCTAGCCCGGTGTGGTACCGGTCCACCCATGTGATTTATCGTCGGCTAAGATATCGGCCCAAGTCTATCTTTTGATAGCACGGCTGTCATCTGGACAACCACCCCGCGAGATTCACGGGGTGGCTGTGTGGAAAAACTATGTATGACCGGCTGGGCGAGCCTGCCTGATCTCCGCCCATCCTGCCAGGCGCCTCCGCTCGAAACCGCTTGGATTAGAACGACCAGACCAGCGAGAACGTCCAGCGGTACCCAAATATGTCGGCGTTGTCAGTCAACGGCATCTCGTAGGCGGCACGGGCAGCTATGTTGTCTGCCGGACGGAGTTCACCACCCAGGCCGATCGTAATCACATCTTCACTCTTGCCGCCGCCTAAATTCACCACATCAAGCCCGGAGAACAGCAGCGGAGCGGTCGACCCTTGGTTGGTCGTATGGAAGCCATTGATCTCAACCACCGGGCTGAAAAACGAGCAGACGAAATAGTCTGCGTGCAGGTGCCAATCGATCGTGTCGGAATTGCCAAAGCCCTTGGCATCACTGTTATCGTCTGAGATATGCACATTGACATTGGCACCCAGGTGAAGCCGGTCAAGGCCTTTGTTAGCCGAAGCCCAGAACCGCCACTCGTCATCGTCATTAAGGGTCGCGCTGCTGCCGGTCGACAGCTCGTACCCCACGCCCACAGCCGCGTGGAACTGGTTGTCCCAGTCCTGGATGAAGTTCCATTTAAGCCCGGCGGCGATGTCGTTGGCTCCCGAGTCCGCCACGGCCGCGGTGTCCCAGTCGATGTACCCGTCCTTGTACGCAACGAGTTGTAGCGTCTGGGTCAGCGCCAACCGGACTTGGGCTGCGTAGACCTGGGCGCTGCCCCCGCCCAGCGCACTGGACTTGGGGAAGTCGTGAAACAGGAACCAGCCCCGGACGTCCGTGGTAACGAACGAGTCCTCGTTGTAATAGCCAGCGGTGAGCGGGTGGACGTGCTTCTGCTCCTCGGGGACCTCGGCCGCGCGGGGATTGGGATCGTCAAAAAGCACAAAGTTCGCGTGTTGCCCAGCTGCCGGGACCTGGGTCAGGCCCGCGACGCAAAGACAGGCTGCCGCTACTAAGGTTACAGACCGGGTGCTGGAGGTTGTGTCGGTTCCCTGCATCGTGTGCT
>JAJDCT010000132.1 GCA_029260695.1 Phycisphaeraceae bacterium | reverse complement strand
CCTTACGGCCCCACTCGGCCAGGTTGATGTCCTTGATCTTGTATTCCAGGTCGCCCGTCCTCGTGATCGAGCAGGGCTGGGTCGTTGTTGCGGTCATGATCGTTTCCTTAGGTATGGGGTCTTGGGTTCAGGGTTCAGGGTCGTGGGTCTAGTGTTCAGGTTTCGTACGATTTCGAAGCCCCGGGTGGAAACCCGAGGCCAGCCGGGTTGTTTCTATTAAGCCTTAATCGGGTTTACTTGAAGCACACAAAAGCCGCGCGGGGCCTTTTGCATCCGGGTGGGGCGGGATGGGTGTGCAGACGGACTCTGTCAGCCCGGCTTGTTCCAATAATCCGCAGACCTCCGCGGGGTCATAACCCATGTTCTGCTGACCCATCTCCCGGCGGAACGCCTCACGGTCGTGACGCATCACATCCACGATCACCGCCTTGCCCCCGGGCCGGAGCACACGCGCCATCTCGACCAACGCCGACGCCGGCTCGGCCAGGTACGTCAACACCAACACCATCATAGCCGCGTCGCACTCGCCATCCTCGATCGGCAACGACTCCAGATCGCCTTGCCGAAGGTCAATATTATCCACTGCACCGATGCGCTCCCTCGCCGCATCGAGCATCGCCGGGGTGTTGTCGACACCGATCACCTGCCCGACGTGCCGGGATAACTCCATCGCCAGTGCCCCGGTGCCGCAGCCAAGGTCCGCCACGGTCCAATTGCTTGGCATCAGTGCCAGCAGTGCGTGAGTGCCGAATGATGGGCCGTACATCTGCTCACGGAGTTGGCCCCACTGCTCGGCAGCGCCGTCGAAGAAGCTCTTGGCCTCTGGGCTCCTCTGTCTCAAGCGCTCGGCCACACGCAACTTGTCCTGGTCCAACGCCGCCCAGCCCTCGGTCTGCTCACGGGCAAGCAGCCACATCTGACGCTGCGCCGGCTCGAGCTCATCCAACACCATCCGGTACAGGTTCGTCGTCCCCCGCCGTCGGCTGACCGTCCAACCCTCATCCCCCAGCAGCTTCAAATGCCGGCTGACCGTGGATTGGGGCAGCTGCAACACATCACAGAGATCCGACACCCCCAACTCGTGCCGCTCGACGAGCCGAAGCAGCCTCAGCCGGGTCGCATCAGCGAGGCTGGCCATCCATCTCAGGAGGCTGTCGGGTTGGGCAATTTGAGTATCCATCAGTTTATCCGGATATAATAATGTATCTGCCGGCTCAGGGTCAAGTCCTCCAGGTAGAATTTTGGTACAGACAGATAGCCCCACACCGGGTAAAATCCACCCAAGCCCCCCTTAAGCGCCCCAACGCGTGCCCAAAGACATGAATATGAACCGGCAGTTGATCCTGATTGGCCTGGCCTTGCTCCTGGCAGTGACCGGCTGCGAGATGGAAACACGCGTGGTCAGCAGCACTTGGGATAGCCTGCCAGCCGACCCCAAACCTAAGCAGACTGAAAATAACAACACCTACCAGGACCCCGCCGGCGGACAGGGTTGGGCGATCCAACTCATCCAACTGACCGGCCCAAACCGCCACGAACAAGCCACGGAGTTGATCCGGCAACTGCGGACACAAACAACCCTGGCGGACCTCTGGGTCGAAGACCTGGGCAACACAGCAACCCTCTACTACAGCCGATTCCAAAAAGCATCCGACCCGGCGATTCGGACCGCACTCGCCAAAGCCCAGCAGATCGAACTCAACGGCACACGACCTTTCACCGACAGCAAACTGATCGCGCTCGTCGGCGGCGGCAGAGCGATCGCAGACCCCTTCGACCTGCGGCAATTCATCGGGTACTACTCGCTACAGATCGGGTTCTACGACGAAGCCTTCGGCCAAGACTTCCGCGAAGCCGCCGAGCAAGCCATACGTGTCCTGCGCGAAGACGGACACGAAGCCTACTACTACCACGGCCCCTACCGCTCCATCATCGCCGTCGGCGTCTTCAGCTACGAACAAGCCTTCGTCACCGCCGGCACACACGACACCTACGCCCCCCAGATCCACGAACTACAAAAACAATTCCCCTACAACCTCGGCAACGGCGCCACCATCATCCAGAAAGAATCCGGAAAAATTATCGGCGAGCAGAAGAGCTCGCTTATCCGGGTGTTCTAAGTTTAATTGGATCTGCCACCCGTAGTCCGTTCCACTCGTTTAGCGGCAGATCAAAGGTCCGCACATTGACCGCAAGGTCAATCCCCCTGCACCTCGGCTATCTGCGATCGCCCGCTAAGCAACGCTCCATCGCGAACACAACTCCAAACCGACCAAGCCAACACGGCATACACCGGCAGGTACTCCCCGATCACGACCCACTGAGGTACGCGGTAGCCTTCGTAGAGGTGTGCGGCGTAGGACCCAATAACCGTCAGGCTGAACACCCACAACGCCGGGGAGAAATACAGCGGCAAAAGCGACAGCGCCCACAGCAGGTACCAGGGGTGGACCGTGCTTGAGACCAGTAGAGAAGCAAACAAAAACGCCCCGGCGGTCCGTATCGCGTCGGGTCGTTGCCCCGTCACCTTCTTACTCAAAGTCAACACGATCACCGCCAGCAGCACCGCCATCGCCAGGTAGTCGACCCAGGGTTTGCCGACGACAAAACTTGTCACCAGATCGTATGCCGAGCCATTGAAAGACCACTTGTCGACGAAGGTCCGCATCGTCTCGATCATTCCGGCCAGCCCGCCGTCCATCAGCATAAACGGCGGGTAGATCGCTGCGCCAGTTGCCACCGTCGAACCCGCAGACAACGCCACCATCTTGGGTCGATGCCGCAACGTCCACGCCAGCGCCAACGCAACCGGCAGCACCACCGGCTTGACCCCCACCGCCAAACCAAACGCGACGCCGGCACCCACCGCGATCAGAAGCCGCTTGCGGCTTAGCGAATCCCCTCCCCCGGGTTTCAATAGTTTCCCCGCCAGCACCAACGCCAACAACAATAACGCGATCCCGACCACGTCCTGATGCCCCGACCCCGCAACCTCGCTGATCGCCAACGGGTGCCAGGCATACGCCACCGCCCACCAAGCGCTGCGCCCCATCACCCGCAACTGCCAGAGGATTAGCCCGATGACCACCAGATCAAACAGCACAAATCCAAGCCGAAACACCTTGTCATGGTTAGGATCCCACCGCTGCCAACCAGGCGGGCTCCACTCCCACACACGGTCCAGCGTCGCAAATACATATTGGCTGGTCGGCTGATAGATCGTCACCAGCGACGTGTTGTTCATCCGATCCATCACCCCTGCCCCCGGGACAGGCACCTGTGATTCCAACAGGTCATCGGGCGCAGCGGCGTAAGGATTCACCCCGTTCCCAAGCGTCGCCCCGTCGTAGATGTACCGCCAGATGTCATCGCTGAGTACAGGCTGCGTCCCGCTCACCACCACGACCCGGGCTACCAAAGCGACC
>JAJDCT010000131.1 GCA_029260695.1 Phycisphaeraceae bacterium | reverse complement strand
GTATACACCACAAGCCGGGTACTGCGGAGGTATGATGGCACGATGCAGGAGGCAGGGACACGTTACCGCTGGAAATTGGCCGACCACACGCCACAGGAAGTGCAACGCGCCCAGGGCCTGTCCCGATCGCTGGGTGTGCCGCCCTTGGTGGCGAAAGTTCTTGCTATGCGGACTTTGGAGCAAGGGCAGGACGCCGACCCGGAAGCCGCTTTGGATGCCGCCCAGCGCTTCCTGTCGCCCAAGCTGTCTTACCTGCACGACCCCGCGCTGATGCCCGGTGCTTCGCGTGCCGCCAAGCGGTTGGTGCAGGCCGTACGCGATAGCCAGCCGGTCGTGATCTACGGCGATTACGACGTCGACGGCGTCACCGCCTCGGCCGTGCTCTGGCACACCCTCAAGCTCGCCGGCGCAGATGTTCACACCTATATCCCGCACCGTCTTGACGAGGGCTACGGCCTGAACGCCGAGGCGATCACCACGCTCGCCGGCGCATACGATGCCAAACCCTTAGTCATCTCCGTCGATTGCGGCATCACCGCGGCCGAGTCCGCCCAGGCCGCTAAACAATTCGGCGTTGACCTGATCATCACCGACCACCACCAGTTCGACCCGGAGCAACTCCCCGACGCGCACACACTCGTCCACCCCGGGTTGGCCGGCACCACCGATCCAACAACCCCCAATGCCTACCCCTGCCCGGACCTCTGCGGTGCGGGGGTCGCGTTCAAGGTGGCCTGGCAGTTCGCGCGCGAGCTCTGCGGGTCTGACCGGTTGCCGGATGACTACCGCAAGCTGATGGTCGAGTTGCTGTCGCTGGTCGCGTTGGGGACGGTGGCGGATGTGGTGCCGTTGACGGATGAAAACCGTGTGCTGACCACTTTTGGGCTTGGGCGGATCAAGCAGACGCCGTTCGTCGGCCTGGGCGCTTTGATCGACGCATCGAAACTGCGTGACGAAAAGATCGACGCGTACCACGTCGGGTTCGTGCTGGGCCCCAGGCTCAACGCCTGCGGCCGGATGGGCCACGCCAAGGACGCGCTGGAATTGTTGACCACCGCCAAGGGCCCGCGTGCCACCGAGTTGGCGCGATTCCTCACCAATGAAAACGACCGCCGCCGCGCGACTGAGCGACAGATCGCCGAGCAGGCCAAGCAGATGGTGACCGAACGGGGTTACGACGCGCCGGACCGCCGGGCGATCGTGG
Organism: Phycisphaeraceae bacterium; assembly: GCA_029260695.1. Lineage (GTDB taxonomy): Bacteria > Planctomycetota > Phycisphaerae > Phycisphaerales > Phycisphaeraceae > JAJRRS01. The sequence goes on along the minus strand of JAJDCT010000131.1, from coordinate 1,957 downwards.
TCGGTGGCGAGGGCTGGCACCCCGGGGTCGTCGGGATCGTCGCAAGCAGGCTGGTCGATGCGTTCGGCCGCCCCGCGGTTGTGTTGGGATACAACAACGGCACCGCGCAGGGGTCGGCCCGCAGCGTGGACGGCGTATCCATCCACGACGCGTTGACCGCTTGTTCAGATCACCTCGGACGCTTCGGCGGGCACGCGATGGCGGCTGGGCTCACGTTACAGAAAGACAAGGTCGACGCCTTCCGTGACGCACTGGTCGGTCAGGTTAACGGGATGCTTGAAGAGGGCGAACTGGTCCGCGAGATGCGTGTTGATGCCGAGGTGGCGTTTGAAGACTGCACGCTGCAAACGTTCGATAGCCTGGGCAAACTCGCACCGTTTGGTCGGGGCAACCGCACGCCGCGTCTGCTGCTGCGGGGCGCTATTCTGGACCGCCCATCTCAACGGATGGGCGCGTCGGGCCAGCACCTGTCACTGACCGTGGCTCACCGTGGGCAGACGATCCGCGCAGTAGCGTTTGGGATGGGCGAGCACGCCGCAATCCTCCCGGGAGGGGCCGCGGTCGACCTGCTCTTTGAGCCCAAGGTAAACGCCTGGAAGGGTGTGCGTCGACCCGAACTCCACATCACCGACTTCAAAATACTCTCGGCGGTCACGCAATGAACAGATTCTTCGGACAGCGCGAACAACTGGTGAGATTCCTCTTGCTGATCTGTGGCCTGCTCACACTCGCCGGGGCCGTTGCCTGCCTGTTGATGCGCAACGTTTTCCTGGCGGTCGCCTGCAGCGTCGTTAGTGCCTGGGCGCTGGGATACTACCTCGACACCGTCTGGTCCGGGATCATCCGCACCACACGGCCGCAACAACAGCCAGAACAGACCGACCAGGAAGATTAGCGGGTGTCTCGTCAATCGGCGGGTTGGTCTGGCGGGTACTGATGATCGCGGCGGTGGATCACTTCGGCATCAGCTTGTAAATCCGGCCACTCAACGAACAGATATAGAGTTCGCCGTGTCTATCCAGGCCGAAGCTTGCGATCTCAGGGACTTTATCGAATTGTTCGTGGTCAGTGACCTGTTGTCCGTCGTAGCGCAATCGCCAGATAAGCCCGGTGACGTAGTCGCCGTAGATGTAGGCGCCCTGGAGTTGCGGGATGGCCTTGCCGTGGTAGACATATCCGCCGGTGATGCTGGCGGCTTCCTTTCGGCCGTGCTCGACGATCGGGTCGATCATCTCGGGCGTTTTCTCGCCGCCGTTGTAGGGGCTGAATCCTTCGCGCGGGTTCCAGCCGTAGTTGCCGCCGGGCGTGATGATGTCGATCTCCTCCTTGGCGTTCTGCCCGACGTCCCCAGCCCAGAGCGTGCCGGTCTTAGGATCGAAGCTGAACCGCCAGACGTTACGCAGGCCGTAGGCATAAATCTCAGGTCGTGCGTTGGGGACACTGGTGGCACCGGGGACACCGGGGGTGTTGACGAAAGGGTTGTCCCCGGGGATGCCGTAGCGTTTACCGTCTTGGGGTTGATCGACGTCGATGCGGAGGATAGCGGCCAGCAGTGTGGACAGATCCTGGCCGTTGCCGTGGGGGTCGCCGCCAGCGCCGCCATCACCGAGGGTGATGTAGAGGAAGCCATCCGGCCCGAATTCGATATGCCCGCCGTTGTGGTTGCCAAACGGCTGCTCGACTTCGAGGACAACGTGCTCGCTGTCGGGCAGGATCACGTTGTTTTCAGTATCCATGGTCCAGCGCGATAAGACATTTCGCCTGGGAGAGCTGGCCGAGTAATGCAGGAAGACGTAACGGTTGTTTACAAAGTCCGGGTGGAACGTCAGCCCAAGCAGCCCCTCCTCGTTGCCTTTGCGTCGGACCTTGTCACCGCTGATATCCAGCGCGACGTGGACTTCTTTACCGGTCACATCAGGTCTGTTGTCGAACCACAACACCCGCCCGGCCTGTTCGA
>JAJDCT010000130.1 GCA_029260695.1 Phycisphaeraceae bacterium | reverse complement strand
GATTCCTGGAAGGCGCCGGCATGGGCGCTGGAACCGTAGATGCCGTACTCGGCGTCGCCGGCCGTTAGATTGGCCAAATTGTCTTCCATCGCGCTGGCATCGACATCATTTGCGAAGTCCGCAAAGGGCGAGACGGGGTTGGCACCATCGGAATCGGAATCCTGGCCCGCCATCGCGCTGGCCTCTATAACCCGCCTGTCTTTAATCGGTGTCATCGTCAGTGCGGACGCCGGGACCGCGATCAATAGCGCCGCCGCTGTTCCCAATAAAAGCTGTTTCGTCATCTGGATACCCTTTCCCTCTGTGTTGGATTGAGACGGCACGATATGAATGTATTGGGCCCACCCGCACAGGCCACCGCCCCATTGTCAGCAATAAAGGTACCCGCTGGCATAGACAATTGCAACATTTATCGGAGCAAAAATCGGGTATGTGAAAATGGGTTGTTTAGCTAGGAGGGCCGGAAGATTAAGGTCCGGTAATTCAAGCGAAATCCGGGCATGCGGGCGTGTCGTGAGGAGAAAGGACCAGGCCTACTTGGGCTCTACGGCCTGAGGAGCGGACTCCTTGCGGGTCAGATCCATCAGGCGCTGGTGCGTACCGATCGAGGTATCAGGGTCGTCGGGGTCGGGCTGACGTTGGACGTAAATCCCGTCGGCCTGGAGGTCCCAGGCCTGCCGTTGGTCTACGAGCATGATGTCAAGGATCTGCTTGAGTCTGGCCTGCAGCGCCGGGTCGGTGATCGGCGTGATGCATTCCACGCGGTTATCGAGGTTACGGTACATCCAGTCGGCGCTGCCGATGTAGTACTCGGCCTTGCCTTCGCCAGCGTCGTCGTTGTGAAAGAAAAAGATCCGTGAGTGTTCCAGGAATCGGCCGATCACGCTTTGAACGGTGATGTTGTCGCTGAGCCCGGGGACGCCTGGCCTAAGCGTGCAGAACCCGCGGACGATGAGCTTGATCCGTACCCCGGCCTGACTTGCATCGTAGAGTTTACGGATGATGGCCCGGTCTTCCAGGCTGTTCATCTTCGCAATGATCGTCGGCCGGTTAGGGTCATCAGCGTTGCCGCCGCGGTCTCGCCAGGCATTGCAGTGCTCGACCTCCCGGTCGATCATGCCGATCAGCCGAGACCTTAAATTCGTTGGCGCTATCAGCAACTTTTTGAAGCTGCGCGCCTGGCTCATCCCGGTGAGGTAGTGAAACAATTCGACCAGGTCGGATGTGATCACGGGGTCGGCGGTGAACAGACTCAGGTCGGTGTAGAGTGACGCGGTCTTGGCGTGGTAGTTGCCCGTGCCGATGTGTGCGTAGCAGCGCATGCCCTCGGCCTCGTGTCGGACGACCAGGCTGGTCTTGGTGTGTGTCTTCAAACCCACCACGCCATAAACCACATGGACCCCCGCTTTTTCAAGCCTATGCGCAAGTTGGACGTTGCGTTCTTCATCGAACCGGGCCTTGAGTTCAACCAGACAGACGACCTGCTTACCAGACTCCGCGGCGCGGATGATGTCGGGGATAAAAGGCGAGTCTCCGCTGGTCCGGTAGAGCGTCAGCTTGATCGCGATGACCTTCGGGTCGGTCGCCGCGGCGTGGATGAAGCGTTCGACGCTTGCACCGAACGATTCATAAGGGTGATGCGCCAGCACGTCCCCGGCACGGATGATGCTGAAAATGTCGGCCTCGGTATCGGCGAGCCTCTGTGGGATGACCGGCTTCCAGGGCTCACACTTCAGCTCCGGTTTGTTCAGGCTGTGGATCGCCCACAAGTCGGTGAACTCCAGTTCCCCGGGCATCTGGTAGATCTCCTGCTCGCGCAGGTCCAGTTGCTCGGCCAGCAGACGGTTCATCGGGCGCGCCGGGTCGTCGCTGACCTCCAGACGCACCGCCTGGGCAAAACGGCGGTCACGAAGCTCCTGCTCGATCAGTTCCAGCAGGTCCTCCGCGTCCTCCTCGTCACGCTCGACGTCGGCGTTGCGGGTCACACGGAACGGCTGCGCGTCGATGATCTTCATGCCCTGGAACAGTTCGCCGAGGTTGTGACGGATAATCTGTTCGAGGTTGACGAACAGGTGGCCCTGCCCGTCCTCTTTTACGTTCTCTCCGTCAAGCCTGACCCATCCGGGCAGGACCGCGGGGACTTTCACACGGGCGAAGCAATACCGGTTGGCCTCGTCGACGTTTTCGCCGTTGTCACCGGGCCTATCCTTGGGGTGTTTATCATCCTCGCCTGGATCACTAAGCAGCACACCCATTGAAGTGCTGAGGTTACTGATGAAAGGGAACGGGTGCCCGGGGTCAACCGCCAGGGGTGTCAATACAGGGAACAGGTTCCTGCGGAAGTATTCCGAGGCCCGGCCGCGCTGCTCATCATCGAGTTGGCCCCACTTCAACAGATGGATTCCCTGCTCCACGAGGCCTGGCTTGACGACCTTCTCAAAACAGTCGGCCTGAAGACGGAGCATGGGGATCACCGCCTCGCGGATTACGGCGATCTGTTCGGACGCGGTGAGTCCATCGGGGCTGCGCTTGCTCACACGGGCAGCGACTTGGCGCTTCAGTCCGCCGACCCGCTTTTGGAAGTACTCATCAAGGTTCGAGTTGAAGATGGCCAGGAACGCGACCCGTTCCAACAAAGGGGTGCGATCATCCAATGCCTCGTGAAGCACCCGTCGGTTGAACTCCAACCAGGACAACTCGCGATTTATAAATAACACACGGCCCTGCGGGTCACATTCGCCATGGTTCGTGCCGGGGGTTTTATCAGGGCTCGTGCCGGGGATCGGCAGCGGCGGGATGTCAGGGGATAGTGGATTCATAACAGGTCGGTCAATCGGGCTCTGTTTGGCCCCGAGAAGAACACCCCAAGATACCAGACCACGGGCCCGGCTCGACCGGGGCCTATAAAAACGTGTTAAATTCGCTCACAGCGGGTCTCACGACCGAGCCGGCTCGTCTCAACCCATCCTTCATCGGTCCGGGTCTCCGCTGGGTTCAGGCATTGGGAGGCTCACGAGGATCACCGCATCGCGTAGCAGCAGCCGATCAAGGATAGGTCCGTTCACACCGGGGTCCAGCCGGATCGTCAATCCGGGTCCGGAAATAGGTGTGTTGATCCACACGATGG
>JAJDCT010000129.1 GCA_029260695.1 Phycisphaeraceae bacterium | reverse complement strand
CTGAGCGTCGGCGAGTTGTGCTTCGAGCCAGCGGTATTGATCGGAGCCGGGGTTGAAGTCGTGCCCGTGATCTCGGGCCTTCAGATGCCAGTTGGTGTCGCGGTCTGTCGAGTCGGGCAGGCCGTTGGTGCTGTCGAGGCTGATGAGTGTGATCGGGCCGTAATCCAGGCGGTGGTAGCCCTGTGGCGGGCGGTGTTCGTTGGGTGTTGTGGCGAAATAGGTGCGGAACTTGGCGTCGGCGCGTTGGTGCCCTTGGTCAGTGAAGCGCCCGAAGTCTTTGGGGCCGCCGTAGGCGTCGTGGTTGCCGGGTGCGGCGACGATGGGGACGGAGCCGGCGAGGCAACCGAAGTCGCCGCTCAGGTGACGCCAGAACTCATCCCAGTCGCGTTGCTCGCCACCGGACTGGGTGAGGTCACCGGCGAAGGCGAGGAAGTCTGGCTTACGTAGCTGGATTTCGTAGAGATTCTCCCTGAAGCCCACGGTCTGATCGACAGGGTAGACACGGTCTAAATCTCCGCCGGGCTGCGGCCAGTTCGTACGCTTCCCGGTCGATTCCGGCTCGGTCTCGCAGTCGGCGAATATGATGAAACGCACCGCAGTGTCGGGCGGGGGTGAGGCCGAAAGTGTTGCTTCGTGGGTTTCATCGCCCTGCCTAACCACATAAGTATCACGGCTCCCGGGGGTGAGGCTTGGTACGCGGACCATGTGTTTGTACGGAGCGTCGGTGTGTGCGTCAGAGTCCAACAGCCCTAGCTCTGCAGGGTGGTATGTCAAAGCTTCTGTCCGGCTCGGTGTGGACGTAAACGTACTCACGCCGCCGGTCGATTCGACCGTGAGCGTGCCTGGCGTGTCGTCATCGGAAAACCAGACGACGGTGACGGCGTTGGGCTCGGGGGCAAGCAGGTAAGGCTTGACCCTGAAGCCTGCCATCGACGACGGGGCTGTGAGGTGCGCCAATACTAACGCCGTGACGCCGGCCCAAACCCGTACGATTTCCACTCGAACCATGGTGACTCCTCAACCAAAATCTAGTGAACAAAGTATATGTTCGGGGTCAAACGCGTCTAACGCCGAAAACACTAACCCTCACACCCCCACCGCTGTCGGCAGGTGGGCTTTCAGGTAGGCCCCGGTGTAAGACCCATCGGTCGCGGCGATGTCTTCCGGGGTGCCGGCTGCGACGATCATCCCGCCGCGGTCGCCGCCCTCGGGGCCCAGGTCGATCACCCAGTCTGCGCACTTGATGACATCCATGTTGTGCTCGATGACCAGGACGGTGTTGCCCTGGTCCGCAAGCCGACCAAGGACACTCATCAGTTTTGCGACATCGGCGAAGTGCAGTCCGGTCGTCGGCTCGTCGAGGATGTAGAGCGTGTGCCCGGTGGATCGTTTGCCCAATTCGGTGGCGAGTTTGACCCGCTGGGCCTCGCCGCCGGAGAGCGTGGTGGAGGCCTGCCCGAGTTGGACGTAGCTTAAGCCCACATCGTTGAGCGCGGTCATCAGGCGTTTGATATCCGGGAAGCTGTCGAAGAACTCGAGCGCTTCCTCGACGGTCATCTGTAATACGTCGGCGATGTTCTTGCTGCGGTAGCGTATCTCCAGGGTCTGGCGGTTGTATCGGCTCCCCTTACACGCATCGCACTGGACGAACACATCGGGGAGGAAGTGCATCTCGATTTTTTTGACGCCCTGGCCCTGGCAGGATTCGCAGCGGCCGCCCTTGACGTTGAAGCTGAACCGCCCGGGTTTGTAGCCACGGATCTTGGCCTCTTTGGTCTTGGTGAATAGGCTGCGGATCGCGTCGAAGGCCCCGGTGTAGGTCGCGGGGTTGGATCGGGGGGTTCGGCCGATCGGGGACTGATCGACCTCGATGATGCGGTCGATGTTTGCAACGCCGGTCAGCTTGTCATGCGCCCCGGGTTTGTCACGTGAGCCGAGCAACTCACGGCGGGCTGCGCGCAGGAGGACCTGGTTGACGAGCGTGCTCTTCCCCGAGCCGGAGACACCGGTGACGACCACGATGCCCCCCAATGGGAAGGCGGCGTCGACGTTCTTGAGGTTGTTTTCCTGCACGCCTTTCACCGTCAGCGTTTTCTTGTGCTGCAAGGATCGGCGCTCTTGGGGGACTTGGATTTCAAGATCGCCGTTGAGGTACTGGGCGGTCAGGGACTTGCCGTCTTTGATGACTTTATTCGTGGGTCCCTGGGCGACGATCTCCCCGCCGTGGCGTCCGGGGCCCGGGCCGATATCGATGAGGTGGTCGCCGGAGCGGATGGTGTCTTCGTCGTGTTCGACGACGATGACGGTGTTGCCGATCTCGGTGAGGTGGCGGAGTGTTGCGATGAGGCGGTCGTTGTCGCGTTGGTGCAGGCCGATGGTGGGCTCGTCCAGGACGTAGCAGCAGCCGACGAGGCCGGAGCCGACCTGTGTGGCCAGGCGTATGCGTTGGCCTTCGCCGCCGGAGAGTGTGCCGGTGGCGCGGTCGAGGTTGAGGTAGCCCAGCCCGACGCTGAGCATGAAGCCCAGGCGGGCTCTGACTTCCTTGAGGATCGGAGCGGCGATCTGCGTCTGTTCTTTACCGAGCTTGAGTTTGTCGAAGAAGGCCGCAGCCTGCTCGATGGTCATCCCGGTGACTCGGTCGATGGGGAACAGCCGGGCCTTGGCGCTCTTTTTGCCTGGCGATCTGAATTCGGCCAGCTTCCGCCCCACTTCTTTGCCTGCTATCGGGCCGTCGGCCTCAAGGAACACATGCAGCGCCTCTTCACGCAGCCGGGCCCGGCCACATTTTTCGCAGGGGGCTTCTGAGAGGTACCCGTGCATACGGGCCTTGACGTATTCGCTGTCGGTGTTCTCCCACCTTCGTTGGAGGTTCGGGATGACCCCCTCGAAGTGTGCGCCGTGTTTTTTCTCGTCCCGGTCACTGGTCCCGTGCATGAGGATGCGTTGGATCGGCTTGGAGAGCTTCTTGAAAGGTGTTTCTGCGCTGACGTCGAAGTTTTTGCAGAACTGACGGATCATGCGGGCGTAGTAGATGTTCATCCGCTTGCCGTGTTTGCGCCACGCCTGGATCGCCCCGTCGGTCATACTCAGGCTGGTGTCCGGCACGATCAGGTCCACATCAAACTCAAGGATGTTGCCAAGCCCCCCGCAGGCCGGACACGCGCCGTAGGGCGAGTTGAACGAGAACAGCCTGGGTTCGAGGCCTTCAAGGCTGCATTCCGGGTGGAGCGTGCAGGCGTATTTCTCGCTGTAGAGGGTGTCCTTCCAGGCCCCCTTCTTGCTGGCGTTGGCGGCACTGATGACGACCAATCCCTCGGCCAGCTTCAGGCTCAACTCAACCGAATCAGCGACTCTTGATCGCACCCCGCTGGGCTCGTTGTCTTCGCCTAGCTCATGCTTGACCACCACCCGGTCGACCACGGCCTCGATCGTGTGGACCTGGTAGCGCTGGGTCTGGGTGGTGAAAGGGGTGCCTGCCTTGCTCGCCGTGATCTCACGGAGGTCCATGACCTCACCATCCACACGGGCCCGGACGAAACCCTGCTTGACCAGCCCGTCGAAGATTTCTTTGTGGTTGCCTTTTTTGCCGCGGATGACCGGTGCGAGGATCATCAGCCTGGTGCCCTCGGGCAGTTCGAAGACCTGCTCGATGATCTGGGTGGCGCTCTGGCTGGTGATCGGTTGGCCGCAGGGCTTGTCTTTGTCGTCGCGGTGCCAGCAGCGGGG
>JAJDCT010000128.1 GCA_029260695.1 Phycisphaeraceae bacterium | reverse complement strand
CGGGCTTCGGCGGGCCCGGCGACGAAAAAAGTCAGCACCGCCACGGCGGCGAGTGACTTGACGACTTTGATGCCCTTGCGGTTCCGGGTTGTGATCTGTGAGGCTTTCATGGTTTGTTTCCTATCGTTTGGTGGATCTGATTCGTTTGTCCGTGTGGGTAGTTGCGATGGCCGTGCCAAAGAGGCTGGCGGGTAATCGTTTTTTACGATCGGGTCTGGGTCGGACCCGTAATTAGTTACTGTAAACGTGGTTATGGTTTGTGCGGCTACTTCTGCTTCGCTGCATTCGGGATCGACACCCGCTGTGTCTCAGATGTTTTGGGGATTTATCCCCGATTAAATCATCAATGTATTCCCCGAGATTGGGGAATATCACCTATGAATTCATTTGTGTTGATCGTCCCGTTGAGGCTTGCCCGACCGCCCCGACGGCGCCTTACTGACGCCGCCGGGTGCACAGCCGGGGGTCTGGTGGTTAATCAAGCAGCTTGCGGATGGTCTCGTTGCGGGGCTCTCGTCCGGGCCGGGGGATACGGTCATCGGGCCGAGAAGGCTGGCGGGGGCCGGTGTTCTGCCGGGGCTGTGTGGTCGTGTTAGGCTGCGGTTCCTGCTGTGACTGACGGATCAGCGCGTCCAGGCGTGCCTGGCGAGCGGCTTCCACTCGTGCGGCCTCGGCCTCACGGGCGGCTTGAGCCTGCGCGGCCTGCGCCGCAGCCTGGGCCTGACGCTGGGCCTGCTCGGCCACGGCCTGTCCGTAATTCGCCGCCGACTGCGCCGCATCCGCTTCGTACGATTCGGCTGCCGCATCGTCATTCGCTGCGGCACGGTCCAACCCACTGGCAGAATCTTCTAGGATGTCAGACAGGTCGTCATATGTCTCGGCCTGGCTTTCATGGAACTCGCGGTTTTCATCGGTCTTGGCGTTCTTGGCCTTCTCACGAGAAGCCTCGGCATTGGCACGGGCACGGGCCGCATCCGCACGCCACTGTGCCGCACGCTCTCGGTAGCCGGCCGCGTCTTCACGCAACTCCGCCGCTTCATCAAGGTAGTGCCGGATCAGGCCGGGGCCGCTACTGATTTCGCCGGCGAGTTGACGGTCAGTAAGTCCATCGGCATTGATCGGGCGGACGGTCGGGGGGTACTCGGGGATCGGCGGCGAGACGGTGGTGGCCGTGAAATCACCACCGGCAACACGGTAGTAGGTCTTGGGGGTCTCGGGGCCACCGATGTAATCGTTGGTGACCGTTAATCCCTGCGCCAACTGGTTGCCGATGGCCGCACGGTTGGCCAGTTCATCGGTCGCGGTGTTGTAGTAGTTGTAGTCGTGGACATACCGGGGCTGGCTCTGGGCGATCAGGGACTGCGCCGTGCCGGCCGCGTTGGCACGAGCGTTGTTGGCGATTCGGTTATTGATCTTGTGCCGGTTGACCTTCGGGCAAGGCGAGCTGTTCGCCGCGTGGCTGGTCGTCGCCGGCTGGCTCTGAGTAACTTCGGTCGTGTCGGCTGTCTGGGTCGCCGGGGTGTTGCTTACGTGCGTCTGAGTCGTGTCTGTCTGGGTCTGAGTAGTCGATGGCTGAGACTCGGTCTGTGTCGGGGCGGTTGTCGCAGGTGTCGCCGTCGGTGTATTGGTCGTGCTGCTAGTACTCGTCTGGTTAGTGGTACTCGTCGTGGCCGGCGCGTGCGTTGTGCTGGGCACGGTCTCGACGGGTTCGGTCTGTGTGTTCACGGACGTGTTGACACGGGTGTTTAGATTGCCGACGCGGGTATTTGCAACCGGGATGCTCAGGCGGTGGGTGTTGACCGCCGGGGCCGAGTTGGTGGTTGTGGAAGTCGTCGCCGGCAGGGTTTCCATCGGTTCGGTCTGCGTGTTCACGCGGGTGTTCAGCCCGGCGTTACGAGTGGTGAGCACAGGACTGTTCACGCGGTAGCTCGTGGGCTGACTCACTTCGCGGTAGATGACCGGCGAATTCGTGACGGTGGTCCGGGGTGCGACGTTCGTGTTCACCGGTGTGTTGTAAGTCGTGCCGGTGTTCACGGGGTAAGGCCGCGCTACGTTGCCCGCGGTAGCGGGGTTGTAAGGATTACTAGGCGAGAAGGGCGAAACATACCCCTTCACCTGTGTGGCCTGTCGGGCTTGCGTCGCCTGTGTGGCGTTGCGTGCCTGGGTCGCGTACCCGCCGCCTGAGTAAACGGGCTGAGTGCCGGTGACGATGGCGGTTTCGTTGGCCATCAGCGGTGCGCCGGCGAGGGTCAGTGCCGCGAAGGCGGCTAAAAGGGTGGAGGGCTTGGGTCGGGTCACGGTAGTGGTCTTGCGAGTCTTCATGGTCTTGCTCCTTGGGTTTGTGTCTTTAGACACGGGTGTTTGGATCGAGGCTGTTGAGTCAGTCCCGGGAAAACCGCCCGGGTATTGGATCTGTGTTGCTTAATCACTTAGAGAGTTATTTGGATGGCCGGACCAGGTCTGCGGGATCCTTGTCATTCTTGAGGAGGTCGGTGAGTTCCTTGTTGGTGAGCTTCACCCGCTTGCCGTCCTTATGGATGATCGTGGTGGTGCCGTCCTTGGGGTTGTCGATGAAGGTGATCCCATCGAGGCGTCGGGTGACGGTCTTGCCGTCCTTGCCCTTGCGGATTCTGGTGGTGCCGTTGGGGGCAAATTCGATCTGGTCGCCGTTGGGCTTGGTCACGCTGGAGCCCCACGTATCGCTGTCCGGGCCGGTCCAGATCTCGGTGCCGTCCTTGAGGAC
>JAJDCT010000127.1 GCA_029260695.1 Phycisphaeraceae bacterium | reverse complement strand
CGACAAGAAGTGCGAGAACTGCAAAATCGACTTCCCTGATATCGACAACGGCTGGGTCGCTGCGGACGGCAGCATGGGTGATGTGGTCAAGGTGATCGAGGCCAAGCAGGCCGACGGGGATCACTCGTGGTTTGGGCATCCAAGAAGGGTCACAGTCAACGGTCAACCGCAAGCGAACGAGTCTCCCTCGCAGGATCAGCAGACGTAGCCCTAAGGCCAACGGGTGGACGCCCAGTGGATCTGAACGCTCGATTTATTATTCAAACAGATCGATTTCTGCTTGATTGATACATGCGGCCCGGATATATTAATACTGCTATATCTTAATATGGGTCGTGGCTGACCCGGGAGGTCATCTTGTCACGGATTACACTGGCTCTATCGACAGTTGTGGTGTTGCTTTCTCTGGGCACCGCCTTGGGCCTGCCTTTTGATCCGACCAGCATCTCTGGGGCCGCCGTGTTACGTGTCGGCAACGCTTCGTTTGCGCCGGAGACGGTTCAGAGTACTCCGATCGTCTTCCCACAGGTGTTTTCAGATGCGTTGACCTCGCCGTACACGGGTGCCATGGCGGGCCTGGACTACACGCTCGGCTCCAGTGGTGAGAAGGCGACGTTTGACTTCTATGCCCGTGACCACTCAGGCGAAGGGTCAAGAGATTTCGAGGGTTTTGTTGAGGTCGATCTAACAATAACGACCGACGTTGACACGGTGTTTTCACTGACCGCGGTGAATCCGTTGAGCCCCGACGCAGGCGTCGGTAGCTTCGGAGCCGTATTCAATGGGATCGTTGCGAGTAAGTTCGCCGACCGAGATTCCCCTTTTGGAGGTATCGGTGGGACGTTCCCTGTGGGTCTTTGTCCGCCTTGCAACCCACCGTCCGATGTATTCTTCAGGACTGGGTTTTTACCCGCCGGGACTTATCAATTAACCATCAATGAAGGCGGTTTTTATAGAGGTATTTCGGGGACTAACGACAGCTCGGTCGTGTTGACCTTGGAGCCGGTCCCCGAGATAACCACCGCGCTGCTTGGCTTGATGGGGCTGGGCAGCCTGGCGATGTGGCGTAGGCGAGGTTGAGTCGTCAGTGGCAAGCCTGGGCGCGATGCACGGTGGCTGAGTCGGTCCGCGCAGATCGTGGCTCTGCTATGAGCCGTCAAAGTGCAGCATTTGGGTCATGACGCGGAACTTCTCTGCCAGGGAGAGCTTTGGCGGCTCCGACGCGTTGTGGCTTAACACCAGAAGCGTCTGGTCATCGTCGGGTGGCGATCCGTTGCGGTATTCAGTGAGGGCTTCTAAGAGTTTTTGGCAGACCGCGTGTGGGTTGTCTGTATCCAGACGTGCGGCTAATTCCATCAGGCCCTGCGAGCCAAGCATTTTGCCCTCAGCGTTCGTCGACTCGATCAGTGGGTCCGTGTAGATCAGCACGATATCATCCAGCCCAAGCTTGACCGCGAACTGGGTGTAGGTGGTCTTTGCGATGACACCCAGTGGGAGGTCGGTGATGCCGCCCGCTGAGTCCGACACGTCGGTGGTCAGGAACCGCCAGGACCCGGAGGCTTTATTGAACCAGATCGGCGGTGGGTGGCCGGCGTTGCAGATAATCAGGTGGTCGGTCGGGGGGTAGTAAGTCGCCAGCAAGGCCGTAGCGAACCGGCCTTCTTGTTTGAGCCTGTCGAATGCGCGGTTCAGTGACCGGACCAGCTGTGCCTGATCGGGGGTGTTGATGTGCTTGCGCATCAGCTTGCGTAGTTGGCGTGCAAGCTCGTCCACCTCTTCGCCGTGACCGCTGACGTCGGCGATGACAAACCGTGAGATGCTGTGGCACCTGCACATGGATATGTAGTGGATGTCGCCGCCGTGCGATTGCGACTCATAAGGCTGGGACCAGACCCAGACATCCAACCCGGGGACGGAGATCGAACCGTCGAATGAGTTGTTGCCGCCCCAGACATCAAGGCATTCAAGCGAGCGCGTGGTTGTCTTCGCCGATGTGTTGGGCGTGGTCACAGAGGGACCCCCTAAACATGGTGGTAGTCGGATAACATCACGATACCGGCATGCCTGGTGTCATACCGATCGGGCCTGACGTTCGGCGAGTACTTCGGCTTCCGCCTGGAACCAGAAGTCCATGGCCCCGACTTCGGGCATGCCTTTTTCTAACCAGATGTAATAGGCGCGGTCAGCGATTTGAACATACAGGGAAGGTGGCCTTTCGTTCTTAGCCTGTGACGTCGTGTCGACCCCAGTAGCGCCCCCGGTAGGTCCCCCGGTACTGGCGCTGGTGCTGTCCGGCTTCGATGCTCCCGCCCCCCTTGATTGTTTGGCAGCCATGGTAGAACTCCTTGGCGGGATTCGGAACGGGTTTTTATACGCAAAAGGATAATCATCCACCGCGATAGACTATTCCTGATAACTGGCGAGCGCGGGATATTTTGTGCGTACCGATCCCCGCCAGGCGTGGTCACAGGTGTTAGAGCCCGGGGCGGCGACTGGGCGCTTGAACCCAGATGCCTGCCAGATGTGTCTGCAACGCGGGCGGGAGGACTCGAACCTCCAACCGTCGGTTCCGAAGACCGGTGCTCTATCCATTGAGCTACGCCCGCTGCGGCCGGTTAAGCCGGGGGGATTTTAGTGGGTCTGGGGTCTTGGGTCTAGGGGCCTGGTCATCAGGCGGGTTATACTGGTGTGTCGGTTGTACGGTGGGATCCATTAGGCCGGGTTGGGAGTGTGTTTTCGCTATGGTCACGATCGCCGATGTCGCAAAGCTCGCGGGTGTGTCGCCGACGCAGG
>JAJDCT010000126.1 GCA_029260695.1 Phycisphaeraceae bacterium | reverse complement strand
GCGCTACGGACACGGACCGCCCCCACGCAGACCCGCCGATAGACCCGGTCGAAGGCCCTGGCAAGCATCGCGTCGTCAACCGATCGGCTTACCTCTTGCACGATCGCGTCGGTGCCCGCCGAACGGGCGGTGTCGCTGAGCCTCTCCCCGATGAGGGTGAACAGCCCCTCGACCATCTCGCTGCGGTAAGAAGCGGGGGCGATCTGCCTCGACCCGATCGACACCTCACCGGCGTCGGTATGTGGCTGCCACGCGTCGATCCGGTCAAGCAGCAGCTTTTCAAGTCGCGGCCGCAACGGACGCCAGTCAGACTCGTCCACGCCGGAGAACCCTTTCGGCTCATCGAACTCATAGATATCAATGTAAGGCGACGATGCCTGGGGCCTGGGCGCGATCGGCCATAGGCTCGTGTCCTCGCTCGCCATCTCCCGGTTGGTCTTGAAGCTTGTCGCGACCATCCAGACGAACGGAAAACTAAACAACACCGCCCCGGTGACCAGTACCGTGTAGAGGATGGCCATCTCGATCGAGAAAAGTTTTCGGAAGACAGATCGCTTCATCGTTCGTAGTGCACCCACTTCTTACTCAGCCACATCTGAAACAGAGTGACCGAAAGGACCACGATGAACAGTATCCACGCCATCGCGCTGGCCATACCCATGTTCAGAAATCGGAACGACTCGTTAAACAGCTTGTAGGCGTAAAAGAGTGTTGCGTCGGCGGGCCCGCCGTCGGTCATGATGTACGCCGACTCGAAGGTCTGGAAGACGCCGATCATCCCCATCAGGAAGTTGAAGAAGATGTAGGGCGACAGCAGGGGCAATGTGACGTGCCTGAATTGCTGAACACGGTTGGCGCCGTCGATCCGGGCGGCTTCGTAGAGCGACTCGGGGATCTCCTTGAGCCCGGCCAGCCAGATGATCATCCCCCCGCCCGCGGCCCACAGCGTCATCAGGATCAGCGCGGGCTTGGCCCACACCGGGTCGTGCAACCAGTGGGGGGGGTTGGTGACGCCTAACAATGAAAGCGCCCGGTTCAGCAAGCCCGTCACCGGGTCGAACACCCATATCCACAGGATAAACCCCGCGACCGCCGGCACGATCACCGGCAGGTAAAAGATCGTCCGGAACAACGGCAGACCCTTGGCCTTGGTGTTCAACAGCATCGCCATCGCGAGCCCTACGATGATGATTAACGGCACGCCGAGGATCATATACGCCGTGTTCCACAGGCTCCGCCACAGCAGCGGGTCGTTGGGCACACGCTCCTGCACCACGTCGTCGTAGTGGAATCCCAAAGCGTTGGTGTAGTTATCCAGGCCGACGAATACCGCCGGGTTAAGCACGTCGTAACGGCAGAAGCTGATAATCATAGAGAAGATGATCGGCCCGGCACCCAACACGACGAACCCGACCAGCCAGGGCGATGCGCAGATGTAACCGTCCAACCAACCGCGGTGCGTGAGGCCTTGCTTACGGGTCTTGTACTCCCGGTACCCGATGAGCACTGCGAAAAACACGATCACCCCCACGCCATAAGCCGCGATCAACTTCATCCAAGGGACCGGCGGCCCGGTCGGCGGGTTAAGGAATCGATCCAGCGCTACATCGGCGCGTCGCTTGCCATAGTTCAGTGCTTCATACGGATGCTGAACATGGCGGATCGCTGCTTCCATAGCGCGGATGTGCTCGCTCCACAGCATCTGACCGATCGGTGTGACCGGCCGATATTTGCTGGTCGGGAGAAGATCGACGAACACACGGTGGGCGTGGCGCATGTCGTCCGACACGGCCGGGTTATTCTCTACGTACTCTTGTTGCAGCCAACTCATCACCCGGCGGTCGGGGTGCGAGAACGGGAAGTACGTCTGCCCCTGGGCCCTGGCCAACGATGCCTCGAACTCAGTCATCAGGCGGTTGGCCTCCGCCGAAGACATCCACCGCAGAAGGTCCCACGCGGCCTGCTTATTCCTTGCGGAGGACGGGACCGCATACGACCACCCGCCCATCCACCCGACCGACGCGTGGCCGGCGGCGATCCGCTTCTGAGGTATCGGGGCGCCGACCGCGCCGAACGACAGATCAGGCGCGTAGGCGCTGATGAGTTTGAGATACCCGTCGCTGTCCATCCGCATCGACACCTTCCCGATCAGGAAGGGGTCCATCGGGCCGCTGCTGACGTTGGCGGTGAAGGCCTGGGCGACCTTGACCCCTCCGATGGCGTCGTAGGCGTCGGTCATAAACTGAAGCGCCTCGACCACCTCCGGGCTGTCCAGCCGACACTGGGAGCCGTCGTCGCTCATAAACTGAGCGCCGTTGAGCCAGCCGAACATGTACAGCCAACTGTTGGCGAACAGCGGTATGAAACCCGCGGTTTTAATCTCTCCGCTTTCAGGGTCGTAATAGGTCAGCCGGGCAGAATAGCTGTCCTGGTCGAAGATCTTGACCTCGCAGGGCCCGCCGGTGAATGCCCCGGGGATCGCGCTGAGGTTTGACGCTTGCTCGAAGCGCATGTCGATGCTTAAGGAATCGTGTGAGAGGATCTTCTTGATACGGCCGCGGAACACCTCGGCACCTCGGACAAGTGCGATCACGTCCCCCGGCCTGACCCCCGGCTTGCCCCCCGCCCTTACGCCGTGCACGGTCAAGTCGATCGGGCTGTCTTGCGGCACCTCTTCGTTAACCGCCGATCGGCGGGTCCAACCATCAAGCTTGACCACCCCCTGGGCGGTCACTTGGCCGTCGGCGTGAATCAACTTGCGGCAGAGTTGCTCCCATGTCTTGGGCGGCTTGGCGTCGCCGATTTTCGCGTCACCCGCGACGACCTCTGGATCGTCGGCTGTATAAACAAACCCCGCGCGGATCAGCGCATCGCGGTTGTAATAAAGACCCCGGGTGTCGACGCTGATGGGGATCGCGTAGACCTTGTCCTTATAGATGCCCTCCTCCCATGGAGGGCGGAAGAAGTTTTCAGGTCGAACCCCATCGGCTCGGCTCTGGTCCGCTTGGACGAACGGCGCCAAGTCTTCAAACGCGCCTCGGCTGGCCCATTCCACCACGGCGAACCGATCAAACTGGATAAGGTCCGGCGGCGCCCCACCGGCAACGCCCAGGAGAAACCGTGTCGGGTCACTGGTTGCGTCACGGACCGACGCGGCGCCCATCACTACTTTGTACTGGGGGTTACGCCGCTCAAACTCCTCGACCGCGACACGGACCGCGTCGCCCGCCTCGACCGGTGTCCACAGAAGAATCTCCGTCACACCCGCCGCACGTTCTACCTGGCCGATACGCGGGTACAACACAAACGCGGCCAACAACGCCAGCGCAGCGGTTATCAGAATGCGATTGGGACCGACAAAGTCACGGAATAGACGGCTCATGCTGATCACAGTCCACTGTCGGAGGGTATGCACCGCCGACCAAGATCGAAAAGATTGCAGCGCGTCCAGCGCAACAGACTGGCGAGAACACCCCTAACGCCTGGCACAACACAGTCTTTAACATAATAACAGGTAAGCCTCGCCATCAGGTGGTGACCGGCTGCATGTCCATGTAAGCCAGGAGTTCCTCCATATCAAACGTCGCGAACCCCGTGAGACTGTCTGACATCGCGTAGGGCATCACCAGCTTGTCCTGATGGATCAGTGCGCCGCAGGTATATACGACGTTGGGCACATACCCTTCCCGCTCGGTCTCGGTCGGCACAAGGATGGGCTCGCGTGTCCGACCGATGACCCGGCCCGGGTCCTCCAGGTCCAACAACAATGCGCCGATACAGTACTGCCGCATAGGCCCGACGCCATGGGTTAGCAAAAGCCAGCCACGGTCGGTCTCAAGGGGCGATCCGCAGTTACCGATCTGCACCGACTCCCAGGGACCCACAGGCTTCTGGAGCAACTCGGCCTCGTTCCAGATGTGCGGGTTGTCCGACCGCATCAGGTAAAGACTCTCGCCGTCGATCCGCGACACCATCATGTATTGGCCGTCGATCTTGCGAGGGAACAGGGCCACCCCCTTGTTACGGGCACACTTGCCCGTCAGCGTCATGATGCGGAAACTTCGGAAATCCGTTGTCTCTAACATCTGGGGAAGGATGTTGAATCCGTCGTATGCGGTGTACGTGCCATAATACGTGACCCGCCCGTCATCCTCGACGAAGCGGACCATCCGCACGTCTTCCATGCCTTTGCTCTCGCTGTCCGCCATCGGAAAAATAACCATGTCACCCGGCGCGACATGATCTTCGAAACTCAGTTCGTAATTCGCCTGGGCTAAGTGGCGCACATGGCTCACCGCCGCCTTCATCGCCTGGCAATGCTGGTGCAGTTCCAGCAGGTGCCGTACCGAACTCTCCAGGTCGTCCATGGTGAAGTGGTCATCGAGTCGGGTGAGGATGCAATCGATCTCATGGTTGTGGCACCCCATCTCGATCAGCTTCATGAGGAACAGCTCTTTTGCGTAGAGGTGATCCGGGATGATCTTCCCTGTGCTGGTCGAGTTGCCGGGGCTATCGATGGCGATCTTCCCGCTGCTGTGGATCACGCCCTGCCTGAACACGATTGAGGAGATGTGCCCCTCGCCGGTCGCACGCAGGCTCATGAGCACCCTTACGTCCCCATCCATCTGGCCGGATTGGTCGGGGTGCAGCACGATCGAAGGGTTAAACAGTGCCGCCGATTCGATCGAGTACTCCATCGTAAAGTGGGCACCGATCAAGAGCCGCCGTCTCTCGGATAACGCCGCACCGGGGTCTATATATTGAGATACGTTATCGAAGTGCTCACGCAAGACGGTCTTGATGCAGTTGTGCCGGGAGACGAAGTGGTCCATGACCCTGCCCAGCACGTCATCAATTTCTTCCTCGGGAAGCGACATCACCCGGCCAATAACCGATCTGATCCGATCGCCATGCACGAGGTCCATGTACCTGGTGATGACCCTTGTATGGTCAGCCCGGAAGACATCCGAACCCCGGTCCACATTAATTTCAACATTACGCATAAATCAAAATCCTTACAGAATCGACCGTACTTACCCATCGGACGGGAGAAAACACTCCGCTGAGATGCTCATCCACCTAGTGGCCTGTGTATCGGCCCGGGCAAGAGGTGAGATCCAGGTCGCTCTGCCGCCGATCAATCGTCGCGGTAATCAATCACTACGCCGTCAACCAGCGTCCTGCTTCGTTCCCGAGTCACTTCCCCCGAAGCAGGCGTCAGTACAATGACCGCCGCACTGTCCGCGGGGATTAACAACTTAACACTACCAGTCACGCCCCGCTGCACGAAGCGGTTCGCCACGCAGTCATATACATCACGCACTTCGTCACCGACTTCGATCCGGATTTCCTTTTCAACCCCGTACGGGTTGAAATACAGGTAGGTCGGGTACGCGGGATCGCGGTAGAAGTCTGTTGCCAAGAGGTCCAGTTGCAGGATCTTCTCGTCATCCGTCGGCGAGACGATCGACCCGAAGACGCCGACGAACGCCGACCCGTACAGGCCGAAGTCTGTCTCGATCGGGCCCCAGTTCTCCGTCAAGGGATCACCCGAGGCAAACAGAACCTCCTGCGGACGATCGGAGTGCCACTTGTTACGGATTCCCTCGTAAGCGACGACGCTATTGGGGTCGCCCTTCCAACCCGGGCTGGATTGCCGGGAGGACGGGTGCTCGTTTGCGTAGAACAGCCTCGCGGCGTTGGTGGCGTTGAGCATCCACTTGCCGATGGAGCGGGCGTACCGGTCGTCGTACCGTGCGACCGGGACGATCGGCCAAGCGGTGACAAAGGTATTCATGGCGAACGCATACCCGCCGGCACCACGCTCGTCCTGACGCCGCGACCCCATCAGCCCGTAGACGTCATTATCCGCCCACCGCTCGGCGATCATAATCATGTCCTGCCGGGCGACGCTGCGGTCGAAGCACCAGTTGATCAGCTTGTCTACGTCGTAATCCCGATCCAGTTCTGCGTTCATCCTCGCCGCGGTGTAGACGCCGAATAGCAACTGCACCTCGTAGTACGGGTTGGTTGGCCAGTCGTCGAGGAACCGCATGCACCAGTCAGCCGCATCTAGAAACCGTTGGGCGTCCTCGTCACCGGCGGCCAAGGCCCGGCGGTAGGCGACATACTGGATCCACCCGATCGACCCGGCCGAGCCGGGCTCTTTCCATTTCCCGTTGTCCGCGGGCTGCATCGAGGTGAAGTTAAAAGCGGTGTGGTTGAAGTCAGGCTTCTGGCCGTTGTCGGTCAAGGCCACGCACGCCTCGTACCAGCGCTGGGCCGTGGCATCGACGATCTCATCCATCCGCCCCGCGCCGGGGTACCGGTCGGCGAGGCTGTAAAACATGATGTGTGGGAACGTCTCGTACCAGAAGCTGCCCCCGCTACGGTCGACCGGCTTGTTGAGGATCAGGTTCTCGCCGCTGGCGGTGCAGTAATACTGCTCGCACATCTGAACCCAGTTGTGCTCACCCCGGGTCTTGTCGATGCCGATCAGCGTCGCGCCAAGCACGGAGCCCATCGTCGCGATGGACTCGTGGACCCTGGCACCTTCGATCTCGTTGAGCGTCCGGTAGTCGCCGACGTAAGAGCTGATCCCAAACCCCGTGCGGTCAGTGTTGACCCGGGTCTCGTCCAGCCAGATCAATGGCAGGTGCTCGCCCTGCGCGTCCAGGTCAAACGCCAGCCTGTCGTACCCCGCCGCAACCGCTTTCCAGTCCCGCATGTGGAACGGCTCTGGAAGGTTCGGCGCCAGCTCGACGCGGTCGATCCGGTTCTGCTGCTCGGCGACTGCCGTGAGCGGCGGCAGTATGGCCGCGATCATCAGCAGCAGGATGGTTGTTGTTTTCTTCGGAACCATGCAATCGGCCTTTTACGATTCATACCGTGCGTTTGCGAACGACTTAGTTGTAATAATCCGCATCGATGTTGTTTTCCCAATCCGATGCGCCCCACCAGTAATCACTGGCGCCGGCGTGGTAGCTGGGGTCGGACCAGATCGTATCGGGGAACGAATCGGACCCGGAGTCATCAGCGACGTGGCCGTCGAGGTACGCCACGTTCTGGTAATCCGGAAAGTCCTGGTTGTTGCTGGACGGGTGGCCTACCACCGCCCCCGGGTCCCATTCGAGGTTCTTATGGACCAGGCAAGCGGCGAGAACCCGTTGCGAACTGAATGAATCGTCCTGTCTATTACCCGGGGGCCGATCGCCCCAGGCTGCAAAGCCTCCGCGGGGGCCAGATTCGATCTTCCCGCTAGTCATATTGATGCTCTCTGCGGTCCCCAACCCCCCGAGGTACATGTATCGGATCAACACCGTCTCCCCCCAATTACCGTCACTATTCGGTGGGCTCTCGTAGACGCTGCCAGCATCGGGGTTGGTGTGGTCGTACACCTGAGCCGGGAGATCATTCCAGAGCTCCGGGTCGGTGGCCATCTCGAAGTTCAGCCCGTAGCCCTCGAGGGTCTGCCAGGACTCGCCGAGCCTGGAAGGTTCGCCTTCATCGTAATTGACGTGGTCCAGCACACCTCGGCCCCCGCTTCTGAAGCCATCCGGCATCAACACCCCAAAGTTGTCAGGGGAGAAGCATTGGGCCACGCGGCCCTTGTTGTCGGCGGCGAAACTGTTCGCGATGGTGGCCCACTGGCGGAGGTTCGACTTGCAGACGACCCGCTGCGCCGATCTGCGAGCAGAACCCAACGCCGGGAGCAGGATGCCGATGAGCAAGGCGATGATGGAGATCACCACCAATAGTTCGATGAGGGTGAAGGCGTGTCTGCGTCGCATGATCTGTCCTTTTCGATATCCGGTCATAGACCTAAGTGTGATAGTTAAAAGATCAACCTAATCGCCTCGGCCCTCCCGCGAGCCAAAGAGTGCGTCTGCCACAGCACGGTTAGAACTTCGTTCCGTCACCACCCCACCAGTAGATGCTGGCACCTCCGAGGTATGAGAAGTAATAGGGGTTACTGCCCCCCAGTTCACCTGAGAAGAATTCCGACCCGCTGTCGGACGCGACGTGTCCATCGCCGTAGGCGACATTCATGAAGTCAGGTGTCGTGCGGTCGTTGCTGGATGGGTGCCCGATCGCGTAGTGTCCGCCGTTGTCCCACTCCGTATTGAGGTGGACCAGGCAGGAGGCGATGACGCGGTTGGTTAGCATCGTGTCGCTGAGTGTGTTGGCGGGTGGTCGGGAGTCTGCAGTAGGCCCGGTTGCCAGCTGCCAGTTAGGGGTGCCGGGGCCCGGCGGCGTCCCGTCCGGGGGGTTGGTAAAGTTCTCAAGGCCGCCGATGTACATGTATCGGATCAGGATCATGTCCCCCCACGCCCCGCCGTTAGCAGGTGGGCCGCTGTCGTAAAGCGCCGCGGCCGAAGCGTCATATTCCTGGGCAGGTAAGTCGCCCCATACCTCGGGGTCTGTGGCCATCCCAACGTTCAACCCGTATCCCTCCAGGGTCTGCCAAGACGTGCCGAACCTTGCCGGGTCGTCATTGGTATTGAAATTGATCCGGTCGAATACACCCCGTCGACCGCCACCGATGTCGTCTGGGGAAAAACACTGGGGCATGTCCCCTTTGTTATCGGTGGCAAAGCTCACGGCGATGGTGGCCCACTGCCGCAAGTTCGAGCCGCAGACGGTACGCTGCGCCGACCTGCGTGCGGAACCCAGCGCCGGGAGCAATATCGCAACCAGCAGCGCGATGATGGATATCACCACCAGCAGCTCGATCAACGTGAATCCGTTTCGCCTGAGTTTCACTAT
>JAJDCT010000125.1 GCA_029260695.1 Phycisphaeraceae bacterium | reverse complement strand
CTGAAAATTTGGATCAACCCGTCAAAGAAGCGCCGGCACCCGTCCAACCTCTGCGTGGGTGGCGGTGGGTCGGCCTGCGCAGGCGGGACGGGCGGTGGCTGCGCATCGTGCCGAGCCGGGGGGGTTGGGTGATGTTGGTGATGGTGGGTTTTCTGTTCGGGTCGCTAGGCTTCGCAGAGTATTCGATGCAGCCGGATTTCTGCCGGTCCTGTCACATCATGGAGCCCTACTACCAGGCGTGGCACACGTCGACGCATAAGGACGTGGCGTGTGTGATGTGCCACTTCGAGCCGGGGATAGAGAAAACACTTCGGGGCAAGTGGGAGGCGTCCAGCCAGGCCGCGAAATACATCACCAACACCTACGGATCCAAGCCGCACGCCGAGGTCCGTGACAGCTCCTGCATGCGAGAGGAGTGCCACAGCAAACGCCTGCTGGAAGGCAGAGTTGACTGGCCGATCCAGACGCAACGCGACACGACGATCACGATCAAGTTCGACCACACACCGCATCTGACCGAGCTGCGCCGCGGCAAGGAGTTGCGATGTGTGTCGTGCCATTCGCAGATCGTGCAGGGCCAGCACCTGGTCGTGACACTGGACACCTGCTTCCTGTGCCACTTCAAGGGCCTGGAACACGGGCGGGATGACCAGACACTGGGCGGCTGCCGATCCTGTCACGAAACGCCGGCGTCGGAGATACAGCTCGCGACCGGGGTCTTCAATCACGCCGACTACATCGACCGTGGCGTGAGCTGTGAAAACTGTCATGTCGATGCGGTGTCGGGTGACGGCGCGGTGCCCAAGCAGTTGTGTTGGACCTGTCACAACAAGGCGACCCAGGTCGCGCGCTACGGCGAGACCAGCTTCATGCACAAGACCCACATCACCGACAACAAGGTCGAGTGCTCGAGCTGCCACGTGCAGATCGTCCATCACCTCACCGCTGGTCTCGCGGCTACGGGCGGGCTGATGGCGGGGCCGGACCCCCATGTCGGGGGCGAGAAGAGCAGCTGCGCCCAGTGTCACGACCTTTCACACAACGGCCCGGCAAACCTCTACAGCGGCATAGGCGGGCGTGGTGTTCCGGACATGCCCAGCCCGATGTATAGCGCCCAGGTCGACTGTGTGGCCTGCCACCAGCAGCGAGAATACACACAGGAAGTTGCCGAGGTCACCGGGCAGACCTATGTCGCGGTGCAGGCGTCCTGTGATTATTGCCACGAAGGCCATTACACCGGTGTGCTCGACGAGTGGCGCGACACGATCGGAGAGCACCTTGCCTATGCCCAAGAGCAGCAGCAATTGGCAAGTGCCGGCCTTGCCGCGGCCGTGATACCGCCGGATGAGCAACTCAAGCTCCAGCGACTCCTGGACGACGCCGACCACAACGTCCGCATGGTCAAACTCGGGCGTGGTGTACATAACGTTACCTACGCGACGGCCCTGCTCAACGTCTCGATTCAGAATTACAAGCAGGTCACGGACGCGTTGAAATCCGTACCACGGATCGATGCCACAGTCAGCGAGGCGCAGCCGTGACCCAGCACATGGTCAAACCGCGTGCCGGTCCCGGCAAGTGGCGGCGCTGTGCGCCCGGCGTGTTGTGCACAGGCCTGATGCTATTGCTGCTGGGTTGTGGCCACGAAGAACCGGGGGAGCCTGTGGAGTCGATTGACTCGACGACCAAGGCCGACGCACCCGCCGCGGCGTCAACCGGGCACTACGAGTCGTTAGATGGGCCAGATGCCCTGCGTGCCGACACCGGTGCCGTGCAGACAGACATCACCCTGGTTACGGACCCCGTCGAGCCTTTGCCCCGGCCGACTGAGGCTCTCCCCGAAGACGCCTCTTGTATCACACCCGGCTGTCACACGGGGCTTGTCAGCGCCAAGCACGTTCATGGCCCGGTCGCGGTTGCAAACTGCCAGTCATGCCATGAGCCCGATACCGGCGGGCATATCTACCCTATGAAACGACAGGACAACCTGACTTGCACCTTCTGCCACCCGGTTGTCGGCTCGCGGACGCAGCAGCACGCAGCGGTCGAGGACTCAGGTTGCGTTGCCTGCCACGACCCGCACCGCTCGGATGCCAAGTTTCTGTTGGCGCAACCCAGCATCGAGCTGACCTGCGCAACTTGCCATGACACGCCGTTGGAGAAGCACGCCCACGGCCCGTTTGCCTCGGGGCAGTGCACCGTCTGCCACCAGCCCCACGAAGCCAACGCGACGAACCTGCTGCGTCAGGGCGACCAGCCGGATCACTGTTTCAGTTGCCATACCGGTATCCAGGTCAAGGTCGCGAACTCGCCGTTTGTCCATGAGCCGGCGAAGGAGACCTGCACGACCTGCCACGACGCCCACACCAGCGGGTTCCCTTATCAGTTGTCCGCCCCGATCGCTGATAGCTGCTTCGTGTGTCACGAGGCGATGGCTGAGCGCATCAAGTCACAGCCGGTCTCGCACGACGCGCTGTTTATCGAAGACGGCTGCGCCAACTGCCACGACCCGCACGCCGCCGCCGGGCCGAACCTGCTCCGGGACCGGGCCGACCACCTGTGCATGCGCTGCCACAACGAACCCATCGAAGCGACCGACGGCCGAACCATAGCCGACATGCAGCCGACGTTGAACCGCCGTTTCCTTCACGGCCCGGTCCGCGCAGGCGACTGCGCGGCCTGCCACAGTGTTCACGGCGGCGAGAACGCCCGGCTGCTGCTGGAGTCCTTCCCCGATACTTTCTACGCCTCGTTCGATCTAAGTAATTATGCGCTGTGCTTTAGCTGCCACAGCTCCGACCTGGTGCTGACTGAACGCACAGACCAACTCACCGAATTCCGGCAGGGCGATCAGAACCTTCACTACCTGCACGTCCACCGCGATAAGAAAGGCCGGACCTGTAAGGCCTGCCACGACATCCACGGCAGCGACCGCCCGGACCACATCGCCGCCGACGTCCCCTTCGAGGGCTCGCAGTGGGCCATGCCGATCAACTTCGGCAAGACCGATGACGGCGGGTCATGCTCCCCTGGATGCCACGAATGAAAGACCTACGACCGCTCGGGTGGAACGACCATCCCAACGCAAACGCCGCCGACTCCTAAGCCCGGCGATGCCTCAACAGATGGGGACTCACCATGAAGTACAACCTCACGAACCTGACCGTCTTAACGATCGCGGCAATCGGCTTCGCCGGTATCGTGACAACGCTCTTCGCTCAGACCCAGATTGCGCAACCGGATCTTGCGGTTGAAGTTGTCGCACAAGCCACGGCCGTTCCCAACACCGAGATCGACCTACAAAGTTGC
>JAJDCT010000124.1 GCA_029260695.1 Phycisphaeraceae bacterium | reverse complement strand
TAATCCCATCTCCAGCGTGTAGTGATACCCGGTCAGGTTCGCGCGGTAGGCTTTGTCGAATTCGTCGGGCTCGTAGGTCCGTACAGCCAACAACTCAGGAGGCCCGTCGTCCTGGATCGTCACCGCCTGGAGCTTGAGCCGACCGGCGACAGGCAGCAGCCGGCCCTGGTGGTCTAACGGCGTGAGGTAGATCCGGATCAGGTCGTCCTTGCCATCGCCGTCGGTATCCACCGCCCCGCTGTAACGCTCAAACGCGATCTTCGCCAGCACCGGCGGGTCCGCCTCTTTGATCGCACGCTCACCAGCCGACTTCGCCCGCAGCCCCTCGATCTCACCGAGCCGCAACTCCATCTGTTTGTTCAACTCTTCGACCTGCTGCTTGAGTTGCTGATTCTCTTCGCGCAACCGGTCGTTGTCGTTTACAAAGTTCTTCGGCCCACAACCAGACGAGCTCAACAATAAGACAAACGTACAGACCACAGACAACACCGCCACGCACCGAGAGGCGCAGGTGTCAGATGCGTCGTGCTGTGGCCTGTCAGAAGTCATCTCTATTATATGTGGATCGCTTACGCGTCTTCCTTCTCGTGGCCTTCTGCGATCGAATCGGGGATGTGTTGCAGCACGCTGTCGACCACGCCGTACGACACCGACTCCTCGGCGTCCAGCCACTTGTCACGCTCGCAGTCATGCGCGATCGTCTTGTCATCCTGACCGGTGTGATCTTTCATGATCCGGTACAGGCGCTCCCGGGTCCGGACCATCTCCTTGGCCTGGATCCCAAGGTCAGTCGCCTGCCCTTCGATCACCCCGCCCATCAGCGGCTGGTGCAGCAGCACCCGGCTGTTCGGCAGCACGTGCCGTTTGCCCTTCGCCCCCGCCATCAGCAGGACAGCGCCCATCGACGCCGCCATCCCGATGCAGTAGGTCGCGACCTTCGGCCGGATGAACTGCATCGTGTCATAAATCCCCAGCCCCGCCGACACCGAGCCGCCCGGGCTGTTGATGTAAAAATGGATGTCGCTCTTGGCGTCCTCGTTGGAGAGGAACAACAACTGGGCGACGATCAGGTTGGCCGAGTCGTCGTTGACGCCCCCGCCCAGGAAGATGATCCGGTCCTTAAGCAGCCGGGAGTAGATGTCATACGCCCGTTCACCTCGGCCGGTCTTCTCGATTACTGTGGGTACTAGATAAGGCATCCGTGTCGCTTCCTTGCATTCGGGGGCTGAAATTGGGTCGGCAGGATTGTAGCCGGTGAAGCCGTTAGGGCCAATGCGAGGGCCGATCTCCGCCCCGGGATACCCTGGCCTTCAACCTAATAACCGCCTGGTTCGTGATCTACCCTCGCCCCGGTCGTCTCCAGCCCGACGGATGGGGTGGATTGGCCTGTCGGCTCACTGCCTTTGTGGTTCGGGATTTTCGTGTGGGCGCTTCTGCTCGTACGGCAGGTGGTCTTCGACGTCGTACTCGAAGGGGTACGGCTCACCCCACGACCCGTCTGCCTGTGGCAGGCCCGGCCACCGGGGTTCCGCTTTGGGGGGCACGCTCAGGCCACGGATGCCGTATTTCGACACGCGCCTGGGGTCCCAGATGACCCGCCCCCTTTGATCGATGTACGCAAAGCTGTCGCCGCACTTCACCCGTGCCACACCTCGGAAGAACGGCAGCGCGTTTTCATATCTGGGCTCGAGTGCCACCCGGCCGGTCCGGTCGACGTAGCCGTAGCCCCCGTCTTGCAGAACCAGACCCAATTTTGCGGCTCGGATTTCTTGCACGCTGCCATGGGACCCGGTCCTTTTTTCATCCTCAAAACTCCATGCGCCGTCGTATCCCCATGCGACCTCCTTGCCGGTCACGTCGATGTAGCCCCACTCCGTGCCACGCCGTACCGCGGCGCAGCATCCGGCGAAGTCGCGGACCTCGTCGTAGATCGGCTTGACCCGCCCGCGCTGCGCTTTATCCAGGAACCCCCACTTCCCCCCGACCTTCACACCCGCCAGGCCGTGGTGGTAGCTACGAAGATCTTCGATCTCGCCAGCCTTGTCACGGAACCGGATTTTCCCGCTCTTGCCGATGAAGCCCCACGCGCCGCCCTGTGCATCCGGAAGACGGACCGCGGCCAGGTTGTCCCAGATAGACCGTATCTCCGCGAATTCCAACGGGACCACGACCTCGCCACGCCTATCAATAATGCCACAACGCCCATCGATCTCCACCGCCGAATACCCGCTCTTCACCTGCAGCATGCCGGTGTAGATTGCGTCGGTCATCCATTCGCCATCTAACTTCTTTAGGTAGTAATGCCGTGCATCGTCCGTACCCTGCCCCATCACGACGTAAGCGCTCGCATACCGGGTCGCCGCGCCCCAGCCGCCGTTGTGGACCCGGAATTCGTTGGCCTTGAGCATATTGCTTTGGCTCCGCTTCCTCCCGGTGAAGACTATCCAGTCCATCTTCCCCTCGTACAGATACCGGGCGATCCATACCTGTCGTATGTCTTCGTCCTTGAACGGCCCGTAGAGGTAGTCGACCCACTCGTACTTTGGCTCGACCACCACGTCCCCGCGCCGATCCGCATAGCCCCATTTGCCGTTGACCTCAATCGGCAGCAGCGCGACCGGATCGACGTGGCGTTCGGGGCTGTATTCCACAGAGGTCGCTTCAGGTATGCCGAAGATCGCTTCGTCCGTATCGTCCGTATCGGCGTAGGCCGGTGCCTGCCAGAGAAACAACACCGCCACGATGTGGAACCCAAAAACTAACCTACTCATATCGTGTATCTCTTGGGGAAGAAGAGGGGATAGGGGCCGGGTGGCGATCGTATCATTTATCGCTTCCTGTTTCCATAAAATGGCGATCTGTTTGGCGATTATGTGGACTAAACAGGTGCAATATGGTGGGCGTCAGGATGGTGTCGGGACCATTGTATAGGCGGTAGGGCGGGT
>JAJDCT010000123.1 GCA_029260695.1 Phycisphaeraceae bacterium | reverse complement strand
CCCCTGGAAACGGATGGCGGTCATCCTCGGCAGTGTCGCGCTGTGGACGGTAGCTTCCGCACTGCTTTTTGAGACCCCCCCGCTTCGTCGGCGCTACCGCAGGACAAAGATCCAAGACGATACCCCGCATACAGATGCGGCATAGCCCATGTCCGTAAACCATATTCTCTGTTTACGAGAGTGATCGCTGGTCCGCGACCCTGTATCGTTGGGGTTAGCGTGCGGTCTGCGCCCCATAGCCAGACAACAGTTTCCGATTCAGACTACATAAAGAAAACAGAAGACCTGCCTTAGCGGACGACCTGGCCGTCATCACCTAGGGTGAAGGCTGTGTCCTGATCGTCATCGCCGATATCGAGCGTGAAGATCGGATCGACCGAACCCAGTAGCGTGGCGGTGGCTTCCGAAGATTGACTACTCGCGGCCGTGACCAGTGCGGAATTGCTTAGCGAGGCGGTCCTGTTCGCCAGCCTCTTGATCTTTGCTAGTGCGTTTGTCCTGGCGGCGAGTTGAGAAGCCCGCCCGGGGAGTTGCCAGTCCTGATTGCGCAGTCTCTGCATGCTTGTGTCGATGCTGGTCCGGGTTGTCCCGTTCATGACCCAGACCATCTGTTGGCCGGTCACGGTGTTCCGCAGGAGGATGTCGATCTGGTTATCAAGGTTGTAGTCGGCCACGCCAGCGGTGACCCAATCAGTGTCACTGAATGTAAGCAGCGATTTAGCTTGCTTGAGCGATCCGTCAAAGGGATTAAGCAGCCAGACCTTGTTTTGCCCGCCACTGTCATTGCGCCAAACAACGTCAACCGCGCCGTCCTTATCGAGGTCGCCAACCCCACCGATGTACCAGTCAGCGCCGGCCTGGTTATTAAGCCGGAAGCTCCCCGTCTGGCTTGTGCCATCCATGGTCCAGACGGTGTTGCGGCCGCTCTTGGTGTTGCGCCAAAGGATATCGATCTTGCCGTCGTTGTTGAAGTCTGCGACACCACCGACCGACAGATTCTGGTTGGTGGCCGTTCGCAGGTCGACGCCACTGAGGAAGGTAGAGCCGTTCATCAGCCATACCTTATTCTGCCCGTCGAACGCGTTGCGCCAGAGAAGGTCGTTGCTGCCATCATTATTGAAGTCGCCAACGGCTGCGATGTACCAGGTTTTGTTGTTGACCTTCTTGATCGCTGTGTTGCCGTCTCTGGTGAATCCGCTCATCTCCCAGAGTGTGTTTTTGCCGCGTTTGAAGTTGCGCCAGAGCAGATCTGCGGTCCGGCCGCCATCGAGGCTGTCCTTTGCTGGAACGACTTCAACGGTAATGCTTGCCTGTATGGTGGCACCGGCTAAGTCCTCGGCTTCCACGGTAACGGTAA
Organism: Phycisphaeraceae bacterium; assembly: GCA_029260695.1. GTDB lineage: Bacteria > Planctomycetota > Phycisphaerae > Phycisphaerales > Phycisphaeraceae > JAJRRS01. Next base: position 10,418 of record JAJDCT010000123.1, on the reverse strand, counting down.
CGGTCTCAGGCTGGCTCACCCCGTTGGTGAAGATACTCAGTACGCCGTTGGCGTCGACGGAAGCGCCGACCCGTGATGAGGAGGTCGTTACAACACTGTAGGTCAGTTCCTGAACACTACGCGTGACCGAGCTGAGGGTTACCAGGTCGTCATTATCGGGGAAGTTGATGTTGTCAAACGAACGCAGGGGCATGTCGGCAAAAGCCGAGTTGATCGACGAGGCGTCCCAGATCGGGGTCAGGGCGATCTGATCAACGACGTTCATCCCGATGCCGAGGACCCGGCCGAACGCGGTGAACCCGCCGTTGAGGGTATCGAGGGTGGCGGCATTAACATCGTCAGCGTTGAAGAACCAGCCGTTCGAGGCGCTGTCGGGGTCGCCGCCGAGCTTGGCCATGGCGATCGTGCCGCGTGTATTAGAAACGCCCGCCTCATTCACGACAGAAGGACCCCGAAAAATCGAGTCGTAGTTGTTAGGCGCGGTAAACTCGAAACCACCGCCCTGCACAATGGTGAACGGCTGGTTGGGCGGTAAGACGGACCGATGGAAAAACGTGTCGTCGTAGTCGCCCCGGTCGACATACCCAAGGAAATTGGCGACGGTGTTAGGTGTGGCCGTGTCAAATAGCTCGACGTCGAATTGACCAAACACGGTGTCGAAACGAACGATGGTGCCCGTGATGTCGGTGTCGTCGAAGAAATTGTTCAGGTCGATGGCGGCGCTCCCACCGGATGCCTGGATGTGCTGATCCGGGATCGCGCCGGTGGACACGGCAGTGAGCAGCAGGCGGGGCTCCAATTCGTCCAGGCCACTAGGGCGGCACTCAATGCGATCACTGCGCAGGCTTCGCCGATCGGGTTGGCCGGGCTTTGAATAACGCCGCTCGGGGCGGGCCCAAGCCAATAGTCGCTGGTAGGTACTTAAACTCATCTGCCTGATCGCCTCCCGTAAAAAAATTGATGCGGGCGGACAGCAAATCCAAGGCGGGTCGGGCCCACCTGTCTTGCTCTCTGTTCGGCTGTCGCCTTCCCACCGGACTTAACTAATAGCACGCCCAAGCAAGCGTGCAAACACAATAGTTGTCGTTCACATGTGCCCGATAAGAATAGCCCCGGCTTGCCCGAGGGTCAAACCAAAATAGGCATAAGCGATTAAATCGTTTCAGGTTATCTCGCTATCACCCACCTCGTATCCGCCATAAACCGAACAGACCGGAGCCCTGCTGCCAGAGACCCAGTGCCAGACAGGTGGCACGCGGCAGGTGTACGGGTCTTGTATGGGTCGTTACACTCAACTGATGCTCGCTCAGGTCCACAGTTTTGTCCTGCAAGGCATCGATCCGCTTACGTGCGAGGTCGAGGTGGATGTCGCCGAGGCTGGATTACCTAAAACCACAATCGTGGGTCTGCCGGACGCGGCGGTGAAAGAGTCGATCGAGCGGGTCCGCTCGGCCATCATCAATAGCGGCTACCCCTTCCCGATGTCGCGGCTGCTGGTGAACCTTGCGCCGGCGGACATCCGCAAAGAAGGCCCGATCTTCGACCTGCCAATCGCGGTGGGGCTTCTGCTGGCGGGGCAGGTGGTGCAGACCCAGAAGCACAAGCGGCTGTTGTTTGCAGGCGAGTTGGCGCTGGACGGACGGGTCCGCGCGGTCAGCGGGGTCATCAACCTGGCGATCCTCTGCAAGAAGCTCGGGCTCGACGGCGTGGTCGTCCCGGTCGAAAACGCCAACGAGGCGGCCGCGGTCGACGGGGTCGAGGTGTACCCGGCGGATACGTTGTCCAGTGTCGTCGGGTTCCTGAATGAACAACACGAGATCGAGCCGCTGCCTGATGTGGACGCCGACAGGCTGTTAAATGGCAACGGGGTCTGCGCAGACTTCGCGGATGTGCGTGGGCAGGAGGCGGTCAAGCGTGCGATGCTGATCGCAGCCGCAGGCGGGCACAACGTCCTGATGATCGGACCGGCGGGGACCGGCAAGACGATGATGGCCAAAGCTCTGCCGGGGATACTCCCACCGCTATCTCGCGAAGAGGCGTTGGATGTCACGCGGATCTATTCGACGATCGGCCAAGTGCCCAAGGGACAACCGTTGATCGCCGCACGCCCGGTCCGCTCGCCGCACCACACCGCCAGCAGCGTCGCCGTCGTCGGGGGCGGTGCGATCCCACGGCCCGGCGAGGTGAGCCTGGCGCACCACGGGGTCTTGTTCCTCGACGAGATGCCCGAGTTCTCCCGCGCGGTATTGGAAACGCTGCGCCAACCCTTGGAAGACAGCCACGTCACGATCGCCCGGGCGCACGGGTCAGTGCGGTTCCCCGCGCGGTTCATGCTCGTCGCAGCGATGAACCCCACGCCCAAGGGAGCCGCCCCCAACGACGAAGCAAGCCAACGCCAGATGGATCGCTACCTGTCGCGGATCTCCGGCCCATTGATCGACCGGGTGGATATCCACGTCGAGGTCCCGCCGGTCCCCTACCGACAACTCACGGACAAGCGCAACGGCACATCGTCCGCACAGATGCGCGACCAGGTCGTGAAAAGCCGACGCATCCAATCCGATCGCAACGGCGGACCGCTGCGCCCCAACCGCACACTCACCGGCCGGGAACTGGACAAGCTCGCGCCACTGGACATACAGGGCCAGACGCTACTCAAGCAGGCGATGACCGAGCTTGGCCTAAGCGCCCGGGCCTACGACAAGATCCGCCGGGTCGCGTTGACGATCGCCGACCTCGAAGGCGGCAAGGCGATCCAGGCCCACCACATCGCCGAAGCAATTCAATACCGGCTGCTGGATCGGAATGTGTGAGGCGCCCTGTTCAATAGTCCAGCGCACAGAGCGGTAAACCGATAACGGTTACACGATGCGGGACAGGATCGTCATACTTTCGGATACACACATGGGTCGACCCGATGCCGTGGCGCGTTCGCCTCAGATGCTTCGGCCGCTGTGGCAAGGTGCGTCGGCGGTGGTTATTAACGGCGACGTCGCCGAGGTCCACGACCCGCGCTACCGGGTGCTGGCCGCGAAGCAGGTGCTTGAGTTGCACGACCTCTGCGAACGGGACGACGTCGAGTTGACCCTGCTGTCGGGGAACCACGACCCGTACATCAGCGACGCCCGGCACCTGCTCCTGGCCGACGGCTCGGTGTTCGTCACGCACGGCGACTCGCTGCATCCCGCGATCGCGCCGTGGTCGCCTTCGGCTGCCCGGGTCAGGCAGGCACACGACCGGGCTATGGCATCACTTCACCCCGAGGACCGGGGCACCCTCGCGGCACGTTTAAGCGCTACCCAGCACTCGGCACACGAGCACTGGGCGCAATTCGAGAAGGCATTACAGCACTCGGCGTCGCGGCAACTGCTCGTTCGGCCGTGGATGGTGTTCGAGGTCTTGTGGTATTGGCACAGCATCCCCGGGCTCGCCCAGCGGTTCGCAAAGGACCACGCGCCCGGCGCACGGTTCTTCATCTTCGGGCACACGCACCGCCAAGGCATCTGGCACCGCGAAGGGATCACGCTGATCAACACCGGCAGCTTCGGCTTCCCCGGCAGACCCCGGGCTGTGGTGATCGAGGGTGGCAGGCTAAGTGTCTACCGTATCCGGCGGCGCGGCGATGCGTTTTGTTTTGCCGACCGTGCCTTGGCAGAATTTTCGCTGTCTGCGTCGACAATATCCAACAGCAAAGGGGCCGCATGACCGACACCCCCGTATCTCCCGAATCCCCGGATTCTCCTGGTTCACCCGGTTTACCCGATTTGGCAACGCCCCATGCGAGCCCTTGGTTCCGGGCTATGCCATGGATTATCACAACGGCCTTGATCGCCGCCACCGTCTGGGTGTTGCACGAACTGGGCTGCGTGTGGTGGTGTACCGGCGAACAACCGTTCCTCTGGTCCGGCGATGTCTGGAGCATGCACAACTCCCAACACCTGGTCGATCACTACAGCTTCACGCACGTCTCCCACGGCCTGATCTTCGCCCTGCTGTTTGCTTTCATCCCCCCTCTTCGCCGACAATCGTTCGCCTGGCGGCTGGTCCCGGCCGTGACGATCGAAGCGGCCTGGGAGATACTCGAAAACACACCGCTGATCATCAACCGCTACCGCGAAGCCACCATGGCGTTGGGCTACAACGGCGACAGCATCGGCAATTCACTGGGCGACATCGCCTGCTTCATCCTCGGCTTCGCCTTCGCCACCGGCCTGCGCTGGTACTGGTCCGTGTCCCTGTTCCTCGCCACAGAAGTGATCCTCCTACTGACCATCCGCGACAACCTGCTGCTGAATGTGCTGATGCTCCTCTGGCCGTTCGATGCGGTGCGGGAATGGCAGAGCGTGGGGATGTGAAATGAGATCGATAAATACCCTTTATCTCTGTTCCGAGCTGACAACGTAACGTGCCCCACTTACTTCCCCGTCAACGTAGCGGCCAACCATACGTCATCAAAAGTTGAAATGTCGTTACATCGTGATGAGACGGCCACACAAGAACGTATCGCCGAAAATTCTTGACAATTAATTTCTTACCGCCTAGGTTTTTAGCGTTCGCATTAGATGCCATTTTTTCCACCGAGCTTTTCTAGGAATGCTCACAACGAGTGAGAGGTGTAAGGTTGACTGCTACTGCCTGCAAGTATTTTGGCGGTTTCGCTGCCCTTTTCGTTTTTATAGCGTGTGCACCCATTTCGCATGCACAGGTACGAGTGAACGTACACAATGCGGGGAACATTCCAGTCTGGGCCGTCGTGGCCGAGAAGGATGCTGGTTGGGGAGGCTCTGGGAATTTTATAGTCTCGGGCTGGCTCGAATTGAAGCCTGGAGAGACCGTGACGCTTGCACGGAGCTACTCTCAAGTCGTCGTAGGATTCACCAATGGGCGAGATAGATCGCTGGTATTTAGGCCCCAAAACCCGGACGAGAAGAAACCATTAGAATCGCTCTGGGTTGATCCAATAAACCCATTTAAATACGAGTTAGGTAAAGATAGAATTAATTATACATACGTGGAGATACCTACCAGTTTCGGCGCCAGGCATATCCGTGGTGATTTTACATTCAACTTGACCATCAGTCCTGACAAAGACTCGAAGGGGCACCCCTATAAGTATACTTCTAAGCGGATGTATGAATTCGCGGAGAATCATCGCTACGGGAACGCGGGGACCAAGAAAGACCTCGCAAAAGCTTTTGAGTGGTACTACAAAGCCGCAGAGAGCGGACATGTCAAAGCAATGGGCGATGTGGGATTCTTCTATCAAGCCATAGAGAAGTACGAGCTATCGATGCATTGGTATCGCAAGAATGCCTCCCTAGATGGATCGGAAGGCGCCTACAGGATGGCGCTGCTCTACATGTATGGGAAGGGCGTTACGAGAGACGTAAAGGAAGCGATGCTTTGGATGCGCAAAGCGGCGGACAAGAAGCATGGGCCAGCACTAATTCTATTGGGAGACATCTATGTCACTCGTGCAAAAGGTGAACAAGACTCCGTTATAGCGGCGGAATTACTTGATGCCGCAATTGAATTATATGGCACCGCCGCTAGGCCTGGTTCTAAGTGGGGGCGCGAGAAGGGTCATATGATCGCAATGAATCGGTTGGGAATGCATTATCTGGGGCAGGATAATCATGGAGAGGCGTTACGTTGGTTCCACTCCGGCGCAGATGCCGGTGACGATGATTCCATGTATCGAATAGGTTTGGCATATGAGAATGGCCGGGGCATAGCGGTTGATGCGAAACAGGCTACCGAATGGTTTAGGAAGGCTGCGGAACTGGGACATACAACCGCGATGCTCAAACTCTCGGAAGCTTACAGCCAAGGCTATGGGGTGGCACAGGATAGTGAAAACGCTGAGTACTGGAGCAAACAAACGAGGAATAATCAAGAAGCAGGTGAGAAAGCAGAGTGAATGTGCTGATGCAGCGGAAGAAACAGATGTCAGATATCTAATTTCTGCATCAGTACAGTTAAGCCTTCCTAGAGTGAGTGAATCGAAAAATAATTTGAACCTTTATCGAAGCAATTCACCATAGACTACCACCGCATCACGCGCACCAGGTTTGATGTGTGGACACCGAGTGTCGGGCCTTGGCGTAGGGTGTAGACGGGGACGTGTGGGGGGCAGAAGATTCGCAGCTTGTTGATGCCGGGGATGCCGACTTCGCCGAGGCCGCGAGAGATGGCGATGAGTGTGTCGCGGTGTCGGAGCAGGCCGGAGCTCATGTTGCGGGGGAGGTCGCAGGAATTTGAGATCGCCAAGCCGGAGGGGAGGCGGATCTGTCCGCCGTGGGTGTGGCCGGCGAGGAGGATGTCGACGTTCAGGTCGGCGGCGGTGGAGAGCCAGCTTGGGTAGTGCGCGAGCATCAGGCGGAGCTTGTCGGGCTTGAGCGGGTCGCCGTTGAGCAGGATCGCTGCGCCGTCGTCGGCATCGTCGCCGAGTTGATCGATGCCGAGCAGTTGGATCGGGCTGTCGGGCAGGTCGTGGACGCCGGTGCCCAGCCAGTGGATCCCGATATCGGCGACCTGTTGGGCGAAGTCGGATGAGTCGTGGTTGCCGAACACGCCGAAGAATCCGAGGCGTGGGTGGACCTCCTCGACGAGTTGCTTGAATACCTGGGCGGCGGCGGCGCCATCGGAGCGGCGCATCATGTAATCGCCGGTGAGGACGACCAGATCCAGTCGGAGGCTGGTGAGCTGGCTGATCAGCCGGTCGTGCCGGGGTGTGGGCCTGGAGATATGCATATCGCTAAGGTGAGCGATTCTAAGGCCTTGCAGCTCGGCTGGGAGGTCGTGCAAGGTCAGGTCAACGGGATGGATCAGCCCGTAGGCGAGTGGCATATCGTGGGGTTCCTGGGGGCCGGGGTGTTCCTGGGGGCTCAAGGGGCCTTTCAGAGGGCCTGTGGGCCTATGTTATCGGCGGCGGCGGGTGAGCATTCCGTGGACCTACCGGGGGTTTGCCCGGGTCTTCTCCGGGGGTGCGTCACCTTGTCAGGCAAGCATTTACGGCATATCCTAATATGTTCAACGGACGGTGTCGGCCCTACCCCCGGACCAACCCCCGGAAGTTTATTTCCTGGGTTATTCGTGACAGGCACACGCCGACACCACGACCGCTAATTAGAGATTCAGGAGTTGATCATGGCCAAGATGTTTTACACCCTGGACGAGGCGGCGCAGCGGCTGGGTGTTGATGCCGACAAGATCAAAGAGATGGCAGCCAGCGGCGAACTCCAACAGTTCCGCGACCGCGACAAGCTGATGTTCAAGCGTGACCAGATCGACACGCTGGCCGGCGGCTCCGGTGACAGCGACTCGGGCAGCCCGATCCCGCTGGTCCCAAGCGACGACACCGACGCGATCAGCCTGGCGGACACGAACATGGCCAGCAAGCCGGGGCTCACCAGCACGGGTTCGGGCTCAGGCACGGGCACTGGCACGGGTTCGGGGATGAGCGTCTTCGGTCCTGACGAAGTCGAGCCGGTCGACCCCCTGGCACAAACCGCGGTGACCAACCCCATGGCCGACACCGCACAAGAAGACCTGTCGCTTGAGAGCGTCGGGTCGGGCTCGGGCCTGCTGGACCTGACGCGCGAAAGCGACGACACCAGCCTGGGCGCAGAACTGCTTGACGAGATTTATCCAGGCGGCACCAACGCGGGCGAAGGTTCGCTGGCGTCCGGGATCGGATCGTCCGGCGTGTTCGAAAGCGCCATCTCGATGGAGACCGGCACGGGCGGGACCGCGGCAGGCGGCCTGACCGACCTGCAAGGCGCTGCGGCACCGGCGATGGGCGGCGGCGCAGGCGGTGTCGGTGGCGTCGCGATCGCAACTTACGACAGCGGTGTCGACTCGGCAGCCAGCGGCTTCGGCGGCGGGATGCTGCTAGGTGCGACGATCTCACTGGTCATCGCGCTCATCGTCGTGATCTCCGCCATCATGGATGTGCAGAGCGCCATCACCTCGATGATGACCGGCTCGGGGATGACCTACGGCCTGGTGTGCGGCGGGCTGCTTATCGGGAGCGTAATTCTGGGCGTCATAGGAATGATGGTCGGCAAGGCCGGGGCTAGCTGATCTCGTAATTACGGCCATTGCCATACGCAAAGCAATCTACAAACCTGTGATGGTGTCAGCGAAGTCCGATCGGGCGCCAATTAACTTCGGGACGGGCGTTATCTGTCGAGCCCCCCGCTTCCACTTCTCGTGACGGAACACGATGCTCAGCTCATACGCCAAGAACGAATGGATCACGATCACAGCGATCGGCCTGCTGCTGACCGTCGCCTCGGTCGTCGTGGGCTGGTGGTGGCTGGCGTTATTGATCCTACCGGTGACGGCGGCTCTGCTGGCGTTCTTCCGTGACCCCAACCGCAAGACACCCTCGCAGCGCGGCGCGATGATCGCACCCGCAGATGGACGCGTCAGCTCGATCCACCAGGTCGAACACTTCAAGCCCTTCGAAGGCCCGGCGACCTGCATCCGCATCTTCCTAAGTGTCCTGGACGTGCACATCAACCGCAGCCCATGCCACGGCCACGTCACCACCATCACGCACAAGCCGGGCGATCATAAGAACGCGCTGAACCCCACCTCTGCAGAGACCAACGAATCGAACCTGATCGTGCTGGTCCACCCGATCCGCCGACACCCCCTCGCGGCGGTGCGGCAGGTGGCGGGGCTGCTGGCGAGGACGATCGCCTGTGGTGTCAATGAGGGCGACGTCGTCCAGAGGGGCCAGCGCATCGGGATGATCAAGCTCGGGTCGACGACGGAGCTGTACCTCCCGGCCGACCTGGACCCCAAAGCCGCCATCCAGCAGGGCCAGATGGTCTACGCAGGCATAACGGTCGTCGCCACCGTCACGAGTAAGGACCTGGCAGAAGACAAGCCAGCGTCTGCCGAGCCTGAATCTCAGCCCGCCACCAGCCAGGCGGCCCCGGAGCCCGCCCGATCGGCCACCAAGTGAGACACGAGGCTCCAGAGGGTCTGTCTTCCATCATCTTTCGCCCTAAACCGCCTCCCTATCGGTCCAGGCATTTTCTGCTTAGGTTTATGACTGTTTTCGCGTATGATCTACGATCCGCGTCGCGCGGTGGGTTCGACCATCTGATTCCACAGCCTTTTCCCGATAGGTGAGCATGTCTGACACACACTTCGTGATCCATCACAGCAAGGGTTTCCGGGCAAGACGGGGGCTGAACTGGTTTTCGTTGGGGCTGATGTATGCCACCTACTACATGTGCCGGTACAACTTCAAGCACGCCACGCCTCACCTGCGAGATGAGTTTGGATTCAACGAATCCGACATTGCCAACTTGATCGCGGTCTGGTCTTTGGCCTACGGCACGGGACAGTTAATTAACGGCCTCATCAGCGACCGTATCGGCGGAAAGCGGTGCATGCTAATCGGAGCGGTTGGTACGATCGTAATCAACTTCGTGTTCGGCTTCTCGCCTTGGGTTAGTACGTTCACCACATTTGGCTTGTTATCGCTGCTGAATGGTTACTTCCAATCATTCGGCGCACCGGGCATGGTGAAGATCAACTCCGCCTGGTTCCATCGGACCGAGCGGGGAACTTTCTCGGGCATCTTCGGGATCATGATCCAATCCGGTCAGGCGGCGATCAACTCGCTTGCACCGTATTTGTTGAGCACGACCATTGTGGTCGGCGGCATATATCTTGCGCAGAAAGGCGAGTGGCAATACCTCTTCCGCATCCCGCCTCTGTTTACAGCGGCGGCGGCTATCTTCATGTTCTTCGCGGTCAAGCAATCGCCGGACGATGCGGGGTTCCCCGGTGAGATTGAGGATGAAGTCGATAACACCGAGGGCGTCACCGTGCCCCTATTGCAATCGCTAAAAACCATCCTCACCCATCCACTGGTCTGGTTCTATGCTTTGGCCTACGCATGTACGGGGGGCGTCAGGACGAGTCTGGATGGCCTGTCTAACCTGTACTTCACGGACCAACTGGGTCTTGATATGAAGGAGAATGTCCCGACTATCGCGCTCTGGACGCTGTTCCTGATGCCGGTGGTCGCCGTGACCGGCTCGATCATTTCCGGCTTTGTATCCGACAAGTTTTTTGTCGGGAGACGTGCCCCGGTTGCGATGGTTTTGTACTTTATCGAAGCAGCGGTTATCGCTTTTAGTGCCGTGATTCTACTCAACGGTTGGGTCGGCCCGACAACATCGGGCATCTGGATCGGCTGCATCATCTTGATCATGATCTCGTTAACGGTGAACTCGACACACTCACTGGTGGGTGCAGCGGCACCCATGGATATCGGCGGCAAGAAGATGGCTGGCTTTGCGGCTGGTGTGATCGACTCGTTCCAGTACTACGGCGGCGCAATTTCGCTGTTTATCACCGGCTGGGTGTTGACCGAAACAAAAGAAGAATCA
>JAJDCT010000122.1 GCA_029260695.1 Phycisphaeraceae bacterium | reverse complement strand
TAGACAACATAAGCCTGCCCGGACTCTGCCCCGTTGGGCGAAGCGACGAAAGCGCCAATCAGCAGGTCGTCAAAACCGTCGCCGTTAACATCACCGGCAGCGGCGACCGATCGGCCCGAGAAGTCGCCTCCTGCGATGCCGTTGATCTTGAACCCGTTAGCGCCTGTGAGAGAAGATAGCTGCAGCGACGCATTGAAGCCCCCGGCCTGCCCGAACACCACGAAACTCGCACCCGAGTTCACGCCGTTAGGCCCGTCACGGAACGCGCCAATGATCACATCATCGAACCCATCGCCGTTGACATCCCCCGCAGAACTGACCGAAACGCCCGAACGATCTCCCAACGACACGCCATTGATGACCACGCCCTGAGAGCCGTTGCCCCCGTTAATGCTAAGAAGATCTGACAGCTCGAACACCGGTGCCGCGGAGAGCAGTGTCCTTTGCTCCAAAGCCTCCATGCCGCTTCTAAGGTCGTGCACACCAGTGGGTCGTACGCTCGCGCCGCTCTGCCGCTTTAGCCAGCGCCTGTACGCACGCCTGCTACGAAACCCACGGCCGGCAACCCTCGCATCTGACGAATGTCCGCGCATCAAACCTTCTCCCGTCAAGAAAATAAACGATCCGGAATGTGTCGAACCATACGAGGTGGGGGAAAGCTCAATAGCCTGCAAGACCCGCCAGGTGATACGCCACGCCTCTCTATTTTACTGCGACACTCAGCGGGCCATCGGCCAGCCGTTACCTCAGCACAGTCCATCAATTATACCACCTGCACGGTACGATCAACCCAAACCCCGGTTTTCGGCCAATTTTGCTCTCTCTCCCTATATACCTAGGGATAACCACCCACACGTTCGCTCGTGGGTCACGGGTGACACAATACCCCTCAGCCAGAAATACTTACCCAGATTGACTAACCGGTTCAAGTAGAAACGCTTGTGAACCAGAATTAGCCATCTGCGAGGACAAGCCCGGCTGTTAATCGACACCCGACAACGTAGGGATACCAAACCGCAATTGACCACTTTCCGCACCGCATGAACGGCAGAAGTAATGACGCCCAAGCAGCGGCCGACGGAACCGCCTGTGACTCTCCCCGCAACTGGGGCAGACAGCGACCCAGTGCCCTTTGGGCATGACCGCCTCGTGATCCAGACGTTTGGGGATAGCACCGATGCGCTTGCACACCGCCTTCCACTTGGGCCCATGCCCCGCCTTCTCCCCCGCCAGTGCATGAGCTATCTCGTGCAGGACCGTGTCGCGCACGGCGGCTTCGTCATTATGCGTCACAAAGTACATCGACAACTCGATCCGCTTGCGCGTGAAGTCGCACATGCCCAGCGTCCGCTTGCCCCGGTTAAAGACGAACACCCACCGGCGCAGCTTGTGCTCTGCCATGAGTGACTTCGCGAGGTTGGCGGCGTCATCGAAATCCATGTCTGATGGAGGATACCCCGATTACTGACAGCGGGCGAGCCGCAACCGCACCGAGATACGCATAGGAGTCTGGTGAGGTCGATCAATCATCCAGTTGCGGCTCGATCGGCTCCCAACGGATATTGGCGACCCCCAGGACGGTGCCGGTGGCAAACGCGATGTCGATCTGTGCGATCTGGTAGTCGGCCAGGCTCCTGGCCTCGGCGGACTGAGCATCAGCCAGGCGGGCCTGGGCGTCCAGGACATCGGTGCTGGTACGCAAGCCCAACCCGAACTGACGCTGCTCGGCCGCAAGCGTGCGCCCGGCGAGGATGGCCCGTTGTCGGTTGGCAAGGATGCGCTGCCAGTTGGCCTCCAGTTGATCCACCGCGTTGAGGACTTCCTGCTCGATCGTGGCACGGCGCTGCTGCTTGGTGGCGCTGTTCTGTAGACGGGTCAGGATCGCCCGGCGTAGCCGACTCTTGGCGGCCTCGTTACCCAGCGGGACTTCGATCCGCACGGCGACGCGCTGGTCCTCGAAGTCATAATTACCCAGAACGTCGAACGCCCCGCCGTAGGTCGAGCCCAACCCGTTGGATGTATAGGTGTAATCAAGGGTCGCAAGCGGCAGCTTCTGGTTGCGTTGGAAGTCAACGGTGCTGGCGTCCTGCGCTAGTTGCAGTTCCAACTCCAACAACTCCATCCGCCCCGCCATCGCGGCCTGCACCAGCGCAGCAGGATCAAGGTCGTAATGCACCGGGTCCGGCGGCGTCGTGGGGATCAGTACGGTCGGGCTGGACATCACCAGGCCCGGCTTATTCAGGACACGCTTGAGGGTCCGCTCACGATCCCGCAACGTGTTCTCCGCAACGATAATAGCTTCGAGCCCGTCGGCCACACCCGACTCGGCGCGGATTACCTCGACCTCGGCATCGCTCCCCGCTTTCAATAGACGTTTAGCACGGTCCAGCTGCGCCAGCGCCAACTCGTGCTGCTGCTTGCGCACCTCCAACTCCTGGCGCGCCGCGTAGAGCCGCCAATACTCCCGATCGGTCAGGGCGATCACACGGATCACCTCGAGTTTGGCCCGAGCCTGGGCCGACTGTGACTGGTAGTGTGCGATACGGATGCCGTGGCTGTTGGTCCGCGTCCCGGCATTACGCAGAAGGTTGTGACTCAGTGACACGTTCAGGTCGGCGGTGTAGGACGGGTTCAGCGTCGAAAAAGAAATGTCGGTCTTGTTCCGGCTGGTCGGCAGGCTGACCCGCAGGTTCCCGCCCGTCCGAAGGGGGACGTTGACGCCAAGATCGTTGCTCTGCAATTCCGTCTGCGAACCACTGAGCGACGTATCCGTGGGCGTGTCGGTCTTGTTGAGGGTATGGCTGGCGAAGAACATCGACTCAAAACGGGCCTGTTCCTCGGTGATGCTCTGGCGGGCGATCGTTGGGCTTAACAGTTCGACGGCGAGGTCCAGATTGTTCGCCAGAACAAGTGCCCGGCAGGCATCCAGTGTCAACTCGATCTCGGCGGGAGGCGGCGCGGCTTGGGCCGGGGCGTCTTCCTCGGGCTCCTTCGTGGGCTCCAGACGCATCGACTCGATCTCACGCAACCTGTCACCGGATACGTTCATCCCCAGCCTCGGATCATCGCTGAACGGCCCGACGCAACCCGAAACCATCAGCCCAAAAGCCAACGCCCCCGGCACCGTCGCCCCGGGTGCCAACACATTAAACGCACCTTTGATTGACTCATTCATGACGCAACGCCTCGATGGGGTCCAGACGAGCGGCCTTGACCGCGGGGAACATGCCGAAGAACACACCGACCAGCGCGGAGAAGCCGATCGAAACCACGATCGCCCACATCGGGATGTAGGCCCGATCCAGCCGGGCGCCGGGGATCACACCCATCAATATCGTGAGTAATTGCCCCCCGGCGATCCCCGCAAGCCCGCCGACCGAGCAGAGCGTGATGGCCTCGATGAGGAACTGAAGCAGGATCGCAGAAGGCGGCGCGCCGACCGCCTTGCGCAGGCCGATCTCGCGGGTGCGCTCCGAGACCGAGACGAGCATGATGTTCATGATCCCCACCCCGCCGACCAGCAGGGACACGCCGACGATCCCACCGGCGACCATCGTGATCGCAACCGCAACCTTGTTGAACACCTGAACAAATGCCTCGACGACATTGATGCCAAACGTATCGGGGTCCTCGGGGCGCAGTTCGCGTTTGCTGCGCAGGAAAAAACGGATCTCCGCCCGCGCATCGTCTGATACCTCCGGCGACACGGCGTTGACCAGCACGAACATCCAATTCCCACCGCTCCGCCGCCAGGACGTACTAAACGGGATGAATATCTCGTGCTCCGGCCCACCGGTGGGGATCATATTGAACTCGGCCGGGGGCTCGACGAGGCCCACGATCAGGAACCGCGTCCGACCGATGTAGATCGACTGCCCGGTGCAATCGCGATCCAGGCGGAGCTTGTCGCGTGTGTCCGGGCTGACCAGACAGACAGGGCGTGCCTCGGCCTCATCTACCAGGTTAAATGGCCTGCCCAGTGTGACGGTCCGGCCGTCGACCTGGTGCCACGCCGGCTCGATCCCCGTGATCCGCGCCGATTCAATCGACTGGTCGCCGAAGGTAACGTCCGTGGATTCACCGGTGATACGCGTGAACGCCTCGACCGACGGGCAGTGTTCGAGCATCCCGTCGAAGTCACTTGGGCGCAACAGGATCGAACGCCAGGACGCCTGCCGGTGTCGGCCGCTATCCGGTCGCTGGCTGAACACCGCGATCTTGTTGTTCCCGATCACCTCGAAGTCCGCCAGGATGTTCGCACGCAGCCCGGTCAGCGCCGCTATCACCGCCGTCACCGATGCCACGCCGATGATGATCCCCATCGTGGTCAGTAACGAGCGGACTTTGTTCGACCAGATCTGCCCAAGCGCAAGCGTGATGCTTTGGTACAGGAAAAGCAGCAGCACCAGCGGGGCCTTGATCACGCTCACAGCTCACCCCCCCGCTCGGCGTCATCGACGTAGGGGGTCGTGGCCGCGGGCCCCACGGCGTTTGCGTACACCTCCAGGTGCAGTTCGCGCACGCCTTCGTCCTGATCGGCCGGGAGGTCCGAAACTATAAGCCCATCACTCATCCGGACGATCCGCCG
>JAJDCT010000121.1 GCA_029260695.1 Phycisphaeraceae bacterium | reverse complement strand
ATTCTGCAACCGCGCACAGATCCGCGGTGATCCCGACATATCCGGGATGCCGCCTGGGATCGTGTTGCTCGACACCGCCCAACTCCAGGCCGTCCTGGAACGCCACAACGTCAAAGCGTTATTGCAAGGCCACACCCACCGACCGGAGGAATACCGCTGGCGCGGCGTGTGGTACATCACCAGCCCCGCGGTCAGCGGCGCCTGGTGGGCCGGAGACTTCACCGGCGCAGGTCCGGGCTACACCATCTTCCACTGCGGCGCCGATGGCGAGCTCACATGGGACATGCTCGACTACACATGGGAAGCGCAACTCGATCCCGAAGACAACACAGAGCGCGAGCGCAACGCCGAGACGCAGGCGAAGCGCATCGATCAGGCACGCCATCTCACGCTGGAGCGAGCGGGACGTTGAATTGGGCAAAATGAGTTTGTGTCGAGACGGGCGGGCCTGGACGTCATTAAACACATCACAGCGACAAAAAAATCCCAGAGCTTTCGCCCTGGGCTGTGGTTGTTTAACGCTTCAGTTTTTTCAGTGACTCAGATCAGCCCGCGCTCAGCAAGAGCATCCAGCAACGCCTGGACCGACTCTTCGATGCTCAGTTCATGGGTCTTGATGGTGATCTCGGCCTTTTCTGGTGCTTCGAAGGGGGCGTCGATGCCTGTGAAACCCTTGATCTCGCCGGCCCGGGCCTTCTTGTAGAGGCCCTTGGGGTCGCGCTCCTCAGCTT
Source organism: Phycisphaeraceae bacterium (assembly GCA_029260695.1). Taxonomy (GTDB): domain Bacteria; phylum Planctomycetota; class Phycisphaerae; order Phycisphaerales; family Phycisphaeraceae; genus JAJRRS01. Next base: position 1,808 of record JAJDCT010000121.1, on the reverse strand, counting down.
TTTCCAAAGAGCAGTCGACGTGGACCTCCAGGAAGGGGATCCCGGCGTCGTCGTGCAGCTTGCGGACCATGTCACGGGCTTCGCGGTAGGGGCTGATGAAGCTGGTGACGCTGATGATCCCCGCATCGGCGAAGAGCTTGGTCACCTCGCCGATCCGGCGGATGTTCTCGTCACGGTCTTCTGGGCTGAAGCCCAGGTTCTTATTTAGGCCCATGCGGATGTTATCGCCATCCAGCCGGTAGGCGTGCTTGCCCTGTTGCAGCAGAACCTGCTCTAAGGCTACTGCTACTGTGGACTTACCGCTGCCGGACAGCCCTGTCATCCAGAGGGTGCAGCCCTTCTGGCCCATGTTTTCCTGGCGCTCCTCTGTGGTGACGTTGCCTTCGTGCCAGGTGATGTTCGTCGCTTTCTGCTCGGCCATGGATTGGTTTCCTGTGTGTGTGCCCCGGAGGGTAAGTGGCAGGGTGAGAAGGGATCGTAGCGGATGTTTCACCGCTTGCAATCCCCGGGCCCCGCTTGGCTAGGGACATTTCCCCATTTACCGTGCCGCCCTCGGGCTGTACCGTTTCCCGAACAACCCGCGAGCCATCGGCCTCACCAGTACCTGCGCACCCGGGCTTATCGGCCCAACAAACTTAGGCGCGTTACACGAGCCGTTGCACTTGCTAGTCATGCTACCAAGAAGTTGATCCCACACGCTTGCTTCGCCGATGGAAGCTATGTGCGGCACCGCCCGCACGTCACACGGCGTTGCCCCGCCGATGAGTTATGGAGTTTTTCTTATGCTTCGACGCGCCTTAGCTGTTTTGATATTTGTCCTGGCGTGTACTTCGGCACGAGCCGCCACCGTCAGCTTCAACGATCCCGGGCAGAACCAACAGTGGTATCTGGATGCATTGAACTTCGGTGAGGCGTGGGCCCAGATCGTGGACCTCCCCACCCGGGGCAAGATCCACGTTGCCGTTGTCGACTCCGGGTTCGATATCGGACACACCGACCTGCAGCGCAACCTTGCTGTGAACAAAGGCATCAACATCGTCAACGGCAGCAGCAACCTCAACCCCGTCAACCCCCACGGCACAGGAACGATCGGATTGCTAGCAGCTACCAGTGGCAACGATAAGGGCATCACCCAAGCGGCATGGACCGCCAAAGCCATCCCGATCCGGGTCAGCAACCGTTCCGACGGCGCTGCCTTCACCACCGACCTCGCTAACGGTATCCGGTACGCCGCAGACCATGGCGCCCGAGTCATCAACCTCAGTTACAGCGGCGTCCATCTCGGTGCCTTGCAGCGCGCCGCACGCTACGCACAGACAAAGGGGGCCGTGGTCTTCATGGCTGCCGGCAACGACGGCCTGAACCACAAGCGATGGCGCAACCACAAGCAACTTGTCGCAGTCGGTTCTACCAACCGTGACGGCAGTGTCTCCGGGTTCTCAAGCCGAGGTCGTTTTGTCGACCTGGTCGCGCCGGGTAGTGGCATACTCAGCCTCACGACCAACGACCGCACACGTACCTGGTCCGGGACCAGTTTCGCCTCGCCGATCGCCGCCAGCGTCGCGAGCCTCATGCTGACAGCAAATCCGGAGCTAAGCCCCTGGCAGGTCCGCAAGCTGCTCGCCACCACCGCCAGGGACATCGGGCCCGCCGGACGTGATAACACCTCGGGCTACGGGCTGATCGATGCCGAGGCCGCAGTCGCCGCCGCCATCGCCACCACCGGCAGATACACCTCCGACGTCGCCGGTCGCAATATCTCGATTGTGTCGACCGACCTGACGTCATCTTCGGGTCTTCGGCTTGTC
>JAJDCT010000120.1 GCA_029260695.1 Phycisphaeraceae bacterium | reverse complement strand
TGGCATCCGGCGGCGGCAAGGGCCCACGGATCCGGGGATCCAGGGGCGGTGCTTAACCCCCGGTATGAAAGATATTTGTCAGGCCTCAGGAGCCGTGATACGATGTTCGACTCACTGCGGCTTGGGGTAGATTGAACGATTACCGAATAAACGGTCCAAGCCAAAGTGATTAATCGGAAGACGCCAGAGGACATCGAGAAAATGCGCGTCGCCGGGCGGATCGTCCAGAAGGTCCACCAGCGGTGCCGAGAGATATGTAAGCCGGGCGTAACGACCCGGGAGATCGACGATGAGGGCTGCCGGGTCTTTACCCAGGCCGGTGCCAAGGGGTTGTTCAAGGGCTACCCCGGGCCGACACCGTTCCCTGCGAACCTTTGCATCAGTGTGAACGAAGAAGTCGTTCACGGGATCGCGGGCGACCGGGTAATCAAGGACGGCGACATCGTCGGAGTGGACTGCGGGGTTGAGTTTGACGGCTGGTGCGGCGACGCGGCGACGACGATCCTGGTCGGCGAAGTTGAACCGGCGACCCGCAAGCTCTGCGAGGTGACCGAGCATGTGCTCCAGATCGCGATAGAGAATATCAAGCCCGGCAGGAAGTGGAGCCAGGTCGCCCGGTTGATGCAGAATTACGCGGAGTCGCAGGGCATGAGTGTTGTCCGAGATTTCGTGGGGCACGGGATCGGATCGAAGATGCACGAGGACCCCAAGGTCCCCAACTTCGTGAGCCGAGACCTGCTCCGAAACGACATCGAGCTTAGGGAGGGCGTCGTGCTCGCGATCGAGCCGATGTGCAACCTGGGCTCACACGAGGTGCGGACACTCCGCGACGGTTGGACCGTTGTGACGGAGGACCGCAAGCCGTCGGCTCACTACGAGCACACGGTCGCCGTCACCGCAGACGGCGCGGACGTCCTGACCGACGGCCGGTAGGGAAGTTTGATCGTGATGAAGACCGGTAGAGTAGAGATTAGAAACAAAGTAAAGAGAGTCAGTGGCTAAAGAAGACAAACTCCAGTTCGAAGGCGAAGTGATTGACGCCCTGCCCAACGCGATGTTCAGGGTCAAGCTTGAGAACGATCACGAAATGATCGCCCACATCTCCGGGAAGATGCGTAAGTTCTACATCCGCATCCTCCCGGGTGACCGTGTGACGGTGGAGCTGAGCCCGTACGACCTGACCAAGGGCCGGATCACATACCGGCACTGAAACGGATAGACACACTGCCCCGGCGTTGCCGGGGATTCGGAATAGGAAGGCACGACCATGAAGGTAAGAAGCAGCGTCAAACGGATATGCGAAAATTGTAAGGTCATCCGGCGCAAAGGCGTCGTGCGCGTGATCTGCACCAACCCCAAGCACAAGCAGCGGCAGGGATGACGTGCGGGATCATGGGACAGGGATCGGGTGTCGGGCTCCTTGGCCTGTCACCGCTGATTCGATGTCCCGCCTGAACCCCACTGCCCGAACCCTGAACCAAAGACCTCGAACCCTGGACCCTGGAAAGAACCATGCCCCGTATCTCAGGCGTTGACATCCCGGACAACAAACCGATCCGGATCGCACTCCGTTACATCTACGGCATCGGGCCGAAGATCGCGGAAGACATCATCAAAGAGGCCAGCCTGGAAGGTCAGGTCCGTGCCAACACGCTCACGGAAGATCAACTCGCCCAAGTCGGCGGGATCATCGAAGAGAAGCTGGTGATCGAGGGCGCCCTGCGTCGTCAGGTCTCACAGAACATCACCCGGCTTCGCGATATCCGTTCGTACCGTGGCGACCGCCACCGCCGGGGCCTGCCCGTGCGTGGGCAGCGCACCCAGACCAACGCCCGCACCCGCAAGGGCCGTAAGCGTACCGTCGCCGGCAAGAAGTCGGTTAAGGGCATGAAGTAGCCTCAGTGCTGCACCCGGCACCGCCGCGGATCGCAAAGCGATCGTTTAACGGCAGCCCCCAGGCAGCGCTCAACCCATAGCCTCGGCCCTGCCGGGGGATCAACTGAACGCAAGCGAACTGTCGCAGACCGATTCAGTAACAGACAAGACAAGAGTGCCGGACGCGTGTCCGCACAAGACAACCGAAGCCAGTTGCCCGCCCGCCTGATAACGGGAAAGCCGGCAACGCCACGAACTTCGAGGAAAGCACATGGCTAAGAAGACCAAGAAGATCCGCAAGAACGTCGCCCGGGGCATCGCCCACATCAAGGCGTCGTTCAACAACACCCTGATCACCATCACCGACGTGAACGGCGAAACCCTGTGCCAGGCATCGGCCGGGAGCGCCGGTTTCAAGGGCTCGCGCAAGAGCACCCCGTTCGCCGCGACCCGCGCAGCCGAAGAGGCCGCCGCTGCGGCGAAGAAGTTCGGTGTGCATGAGGTCGAGGTTCGGATCCGCGGCGCCGGTTCGGGCCGAGAGTCAGCCGTTACCGGGCTGCAGGCCAACGGGCTGAAGATCACGGCCGTTGAAGACCACACCCCGATCCCACACAACGGGTGCCGCCCTCGCAAGCGCCGCCGCGTGTGATACCCCGGCGCCGACCCCAACCATGTGGTTGGTCCGGCGTGTGTTGGTGTGTTTAGTACCCGAAATCAAACTGCTTACTTCCGTCCAGGGAACAGAAGCCGTCGACCGTCCAGCAGCGGCCGGCACGCGATAAACCTTGGGCGTCTCCCTCACTGGGCTGCTGGGACGATTTGGAGATCATCATGAGAATCAGATGGCGTGGATTAGAGCTTCCCCACCGTGTAATCGCGGACCCGGCCAACACCGAGACCTACGGCAAATTCACCGTCGAGCCTTTCGAACGCGGCTTCGGCACGACCGTGGGTAACAGCCTCCGGCGTATCCTGCTTTCGAGCCTTGAAGGTGCGGCGATCTCGGCTGTGAAGATCAAGGGTGCTCAGCACGAATTCACCAGCCTCGAGGGCGTGCAGGAAGACGCGACCGACATCCTCCTGAATGTCAAGGACATCGTCGTGTCGCTGGACTCCGACGAGCCCAAGACCATGCGGCTCCAGGCCGAGGGCCCCGGTGAGGTGACCTGTGACCTGATCGAGGCGGACACCTCCATCACGATCCATACCAAGGATCTGATCCTGGCGACGCTGACCAAGCAGATCGACTTCGACATCGAATTCCATGTCGAGAAGGGTCGGGGCTACGTCCCGGCCAGCGAGCACTACGATAACCCTGGCGAGCAGGAGATCGGGCTGATCCCGGTCGACGCGATCTTCTCGCCGGTGACCCGTGTCCGCTACAAGGTCGAAGACACCCGCGTCGGGCAGAAGACCAACTTCGACAAGCTGGCGCTGGAGATCTGGACCAACGGAACGGTCACGCCGGATATGGCGCTGGTCGAGGCGGCTAAGATCCTCCGCAAGCACCTCAACCCGTTCGTGCAGTACTTCGAGCTGGGCGAGGCGACCGCCAGCGAGTCCGCCGCAGCAGCGGCCCGTGTCGACGAAGAGCAGATCCGCAAGTTCAAGATGAACCTCAACGATCTTGACCTGTCGGTCCGTGCCAACAACTGTCTGGAGACGGCGAACATCGCGACCGTCGCGGAGCTGGTCGTTCACACCGAGGCCGACCTCTTGAAGGTCCGCAGCTTCGGTAAGACGTCGCTGCGTGAGGTTAAGCGCAAGCTCACGGACATGGGCCTGAGCCTTGGGATGGAGCTGCCGGCTGAGGTCCAGGCCGCCAGCGTTTGATAGCTGATATTGGGCGCCTTTGCGTGCCCTGCCCCGGATAGCCCCGGGGATACTTCCGGGTGAATGTTTGGGGCCATCACGCCCCGGTCCCGCGTGGGACCTATTTGCCCCGCCTCGCAATTGCGTCAGGTGGGAGTGGCTTGTCAGGACGGCGTCTCGCCCGTCTTGCGGTCAAGATAAAGGAGTTTAACGATGAGACACCGAGTCCGCGGATTCAAGCTGGGGCGGAAGACCAATCACCGCCAGGCGATGTGGAGGAACATGGCTGTGTCCCTGTTCACCCACGGGCAGATCACCACGACCGTGCCCAAGGCCAAGAGCGTCAAGCCATTCGTCGAGAAGCTGATCAGCGCCGCGAAGCAGGGCGACCTCGCCAGCCGGCGCCGGGTCCTCAAGATGATCGGCGACCGGATCATGATCAAGAGCGAGGACGACCCCGCGATCCAGCGCAACAAGTACGGCGAAATCACCGGCGGGCCGAAGGTTGTCAAGGTCCTGTTCGACGAGATCGCTCCGAAGTTTGCGGACCGCACCGGCGGGTACACCCGGATCATCAAGCTGACCAAGCACCGTATCGGCGATGGTTCGTCGTTGTGCGTGCTGCAACTGGTCGGCGGGGATGACGAGTCGGGGCCCCAAGTTTCAGGGCAGTACTCGCGTCGTCGTGACAAGGCCAACAAGCGTATGGAGCGTGCCGCGGCGCTGCGTAAGGAAGGGGCGACCACTGCGGTTGCCGAGCCAGAGGCCCCTGCCGAGGAGGCTGCACCGGTTGAAGAGGCTGAAGCCGCTCCTAAGGCCGAAGTCGAAGCGACCGAGGACGAGAAGAAGGACTGACCGGTCTTCGCGGCTGGCAGTAATCAATACTTTTGTGAAGGCCGACCCCGTGATGGGTCGGCTTTTTTTTGCACACCGGGCGGGTGTTCGTGAATCATCACACGCGGTCGGTCGGGGGCCGGTACAATCGGACTCATGCGAATATTGCTGACAAATGACGATGGGATCGAAGCCCCGGGGTTGCACGTGCTGTACAAGGCGATCGCTGACCTGGGAGAGGTGCATGTGGTTGCGCCGCAGAAGGTGCAGTCGGCGACGAGCCATGCGGTGACCTTTCACCGGCCGATCCGTGTCGCCAGCTACACAAGCCCCCAGATTCTCCCCGGTGCTGATCCTCGTGATGGCGAGGAGTTCACGGGCTTTACCGGGACGAGCGTGGGGGCGAGGCCGGCGGACTGTGTGAAGCTGGCGATTGCGAACCTGGTGCCCCAGCCCATCGACCTGGTCATCAGCGGGATCAACGCCGGGGCGAATGTCGGGGTGAATGTGATCTACTCCGGGACGGTGGGTGCGGCCCGTGAGGCGGCGTTTATGGGGCTCCCCGCGATCGCGGTGAGTCAGCACGTGGATGATTGGAACGCGATCCGGTGGGAGGCATCCGCGCGGTACGCGGGTGAGGCCATCCGGCGTGTACTGGATGGGCCGATGACACCGCACACGGTCATGAATATAAATATCCCTGTGCTCGACGGCGGTGCCGAGCCCAAGGGGATGAAGGCAGCACCGATCTCGACCAGCTCGATGGTAGACAAATACGAGATCACCCCAGCGGGAGACGGTTCTTTCCATTACGAGTGCTGCAACGAGATGACGTTCCGCAACCGTGAGCCGGGGACGGACGTGGCGGCGTTGTTTGATGGTTATATTACGCTGACACCGCTGCAGCACGACGTGACGGACCCGGTTCAGTTGCCGCGTTGGTGTGAGCACATCGGATGATTTCTGTGGGCCGGATTTAGCCGGCCCATGGGTGACGGAGATTGCGGATGACTTTCGACCCTCAGATCGATATGGACGCGACGCAGCAGCTATCGCAGGTGATCGACTCGGGTAACGCCGAGCACCTGGCGGCTTTCCTGCACCTGCTACCGCCTGAGGACACGACCTACACGATCAGTCACCTGGATGATGAGCTCCGTACGCGGATGCTGTCGCTGTTGTCGGCGGAGCACTCCGACCTCGCCGCCGACCTGATGGAGCACTTCGTCGACGAGCATGCGGCCGACATGATCGAGCAGCTCGAGCCCAGCGAAGCGGCGGCGATCGTGGATGAGATGGACTCAGACGAGCAGACGGACGTGCTCGCGGAGCTGGCTGACGATGATGCCGAGGCGATCCTCGAAGAGATGGACCCGGAAGAGGCGGCGGACGCCCGGCACCGTCTGCAATACGAGGAGGACACCGCCGGTGGGCTGATGATTACCGAGTACCTGGCTTACCGGGAAGGCCAGGATGTGGACGCGGTGATCGCCGACCTGCGTGCGAATGCGGATGAGTACAACGAATTCGAGGTGCGGTACACCTACCTGATCGACGCGGCGGGGAAGTTTGTCGGCGTGGTCCGGATGCGGAGCCTGGTGATGGCCCCGGCGGGGCGTAAGCTGGCGGACCTGGCGATCAATAAGCCCCGGAGTGTGGCGGTGGATACGGCGTTGGAAGACATGGAAGGCCTGTTCGACCGTGTGGACTTCTCGGCGGTCCCTGTGGTGGATGCCGATGAACGGCTTGTCGGGGTGGTGCAGCGTGCGGCGGTTCAGGAGGCGTTAAGCGATTCGGCTAACGAAGACCTCTTGATGGTTGCGGGTATCGTTGCCGGTGAAGAGTTTCGGTCGATGCCGATGGTCCCGCGGCTTTTGAGGCGGTTGGTGTTCCTGCTTCCGATCATGGTGCTGCTGCTGATCTCCGCGAGCGTGATCCATATATTCCTAAGCATGATTGCCAGGCGCCCGGAGTTGGCGATGTTTTTGCCGGTGGTCGCGGGGCTCTGCGGCAGCGGTGGGAACCAGGCGGTGGGTGTGTCGCTGCGGGAGGTGTCGCTGGGGCTGATCATGCCCGGTGACTTCCTGCGGGTCTTCATCAAAGAGGCGGCGCTATCGCTGGTCGCGGGTGCGGTGCTTGGGGCGTTGCTGCTGGTGATCATCTGGGTCTGGCAGCAGGACTTGTACCTGGGCCTGGTGGTCGGCGGGGCGGTCCCGATCGTGATCCTGATCGCCAAAACAGTGGGGGGGACGGTGCCTCTGGTGCTGCGGTCAGTCGGTTTGGACCCGGCGATGGCGTCCGGGCCGGTGGTGACGACGGTTGTGGACGTCTTTAGTTTCCTGATCGTGCTGCTGTTTGCGACGCTGCTGTTGTAGAGGGGCGTGGTGGGTGGGGGTGAAGTGAGCAGGAGCCGGGTCTTGGCTGCTTACTGCCCCCGAGGGCAGACAATCCAGCGACCAGAAACACATCAAACCCTTATTGCCCAACTGCAGGATGATTTTCGGGGATCAGAGGGCTGAATTTCACCTTCAACGGTCAATTACTGTACACACCACCGTTGCCGAGATCGTTAATGTGGTTGTGGAGGCCCCATGACTGAATCTGTCGACTTGGATCACTACCTACGGCTCACCCGGCGACAGATGGTGGTCGTGGTCTGGCGGGTGCTTCGGGACACTGATCAGGCCGAGGACGCTTTGCAGGATGCGCTGCTGCGTATCTGGAAGAAGCGTTGGGTGGTGCTGGCCCACCCCAATCCGCCAGCGTTGATCGTGCGGATGTGTTTTCAGGCCGCGATGGACCGTTTACGCCGGCACATTCGATTGCGCGCCGAACCGATGCCTGCCGCGGTGGCTGGCAATGAGAATTCGCCGTTGGACAACATGATTGTCGAGGAAGCACGCCAGCGGGTGCTGATCGAGATCGCAAAACTGCCCGGGCAGCAAGCCGAAGCGATCTACCTGCGGGTGATCGAGCAGATGTCCTATGACGATGTCGCCGCTGCCCTGGGATGCACCGCTTCAACCGCACGCGCTCATGTACGGCGTGCACGGGAGCGATTAAGACGATACCTCGCCTCCCTGATCCCTAACGAGGTGTGTTATGAACCGCGATAACCAATCCAACAACGAACATCCCGTGGACGCACTGCTTGGCAAGACGTTGCGTGGCGATGTACCCCCTGAAGCTGACAGACGTCTGCTGGAACGGATCGACACATTCAAACCGGTGGCGCGTCGCTGGCGTTTTCCGGTCGCGATTGGTGGGGCGGTGGCGGCAAGCCTGACGATCGCGCTGGTCTGGGGATTGATGTCGATGCAGGCTCAGCCGGCTCACGCCTGGGAGCAGATGCAGGCCAACCTCGCGAAACCCACGAAGACCGTCTCGTTCCGGATGACACAGAAGATGGTGGTGGGTCCGGACAATGAGCAGCGGAAAGTTCTCAACAGCTGGTCATCGGTCCGAATCAAAACCGGCATGGGATCACGGCTTGATGCTTACCACCGTTCCACTGGAGGCGACGAGGATCGGACACCGGACATGATTACCTTCACGCGTCCAGGCAGATATGAGATTCACATTAATAATTCAATACAAACGCTGAATGGGATCCGTTTGTATACCTATCCGCCAAAAAAGCCGACCAAGCCAGCTACCTTCTCAGATTTAGATCCCTTCATTAAACAGATGCTCGTAGCCGATAACGCGACTCTGAAAGGTAAGGAAATGATTGATGGCCGGCGCACGCTGATATACAGCTTGCCGGCGGATCAGATGATCGGAAGCACAAAGGACGCCAAGGGTGAAGCGGAGGTACAAGTCTGGGTCGATGCCGAGTATTCCTTGCCTGTCAAGTGGCAGTTTCACTTGTGGAACACAGGCGAGAAGGGACCATGGGAAACCAATGTGACGTTTGAAGATTACGTACGTGATGAGCCGATCGACGACAGCGTGTTCGACCTGCCGCCCGAAACGGTTCTCTGGGATCGCACCGAAAATTGGCAAATACAACTCACACCTGACGGAGAACTTGAGCAACCTTTGCGCATCCGTGTAGGCCTAGAGGACGGCACCGTATTACTGACGGAGCAGGATTTTGATGGCAGCGGCGACCGCAGAGAGGTGAAAGATTGGGACAAGCTGCACGCACTCACCAGCGAACACCGCGGCGAGACATTGCAAGTATTCTTCAACGATCACCTAGTGGCTGAGCAGGAAATCGACTGGCCCATCAATCGGATTCAGGTACTTGGCATGTCCTACTGGCTGGAGTAAGCAGGTGAAGTGCTCTGGTCGTTCATGGTATGATCCGGTTCATGGCTCGAACGACCAAAGCATCCGGCAAGAGCAAGGCAGCACTCGGCGTGGAGACGCGGGTGTGTGTGTTGTATGGGCCGGAGCAGTGGCTTAAGGGCCGGCACCTGGACGACCTGCGCAAGGCGTTGGATGCTGCGCACGGGGAGACCGAGACATTCAGCTTTGATGGGAAGACCGCGGGCGTGGCGGATGTACTGGACGAGCTGCGCAGCTACGCGCTGATGCAGCACCACAAGATCGTTGTGGTCGACAACGCGGACCAGTATGTAAAATTGCACCGCGAGGCGATGGAGCGGTACGCCAAGGCCCCGGTGGACCACGCGACGCTGGTGTTGCGCAGCGACACCTGGAACAAGGGGAACCTGGACAAGCTGATCGCCAAGGTGGGTGCGGTGATTAAGTGTGAGCCTTTGAAGCCGGTGCAGGCGAAGGGTTGGGTGGTCAAGCGTTGTCCCGCGGAGCACGGCTGCGCGATCGAGCCTGCGGCGGCGGGGCTGCTGGTGGATCGGCTTGGGCCGGAGCTGATGACACTGGACAGCGAGTTGGCGAAGCTGGCGTTGATGGTCGGGAAAGGTGAGGCGATCGAGCGGGGGCTGATCGAGCAGGTGGTGGGCAAGAGCAGCGATGAGAAGGCGTGGGAGGTGCAGGAGGCGGTGTTGGAGGGGCTGGGTTCGCGGTCGGCTGGGCCGGTGATCGGGAAGGTGCGAGAGCTGCTGGCTCTGGCGGGGCACGCCGAGGTGCTGGTGATGTATTTCGTGGCCGACCTGGTGCGCAAGCTCAATACGGCTGCCCTGATGAAGGGGGCGGGGGTGCCCGAGGGTGAGATCGCCCGGGCGATGAAGCTGTGGGGGCCGCGGCAGCAGTTATTTATGGGTGTGCTGCGCCGGTTGGACCCCAAGTCGTTGGCGGCGGCGTTTGACGATGTCCTGGAGGCGGACCGGCGGGCGAAGTCGGGGTTTGGGAACCTAACGCGGAATCTCGAATGCTTCTGCGTCCGGCTGGCCGATAATGTAAAGTAAGTCGGGTATCGAGCGGATTACTGGGAGAAGAATCCGGGGGCAGGGTTACGCGGTAAGGTTCATGGATGAACCGTTGGCTGTATTCCACGGCCTAGCATGCAGGAGGCACGATGCGACGCGCGTCATTTCAATGGTGGTGTTTTGGCACCTTGGTATTGGGTCTGGTCAGCGGTTGCCAGGAGCTTGGGCTGCCGATAGGCCTGATGGAATCCTCCCCAGCCCCCGGATCACAGGCGGCCCCCGAATCCCAAGCGGATATGGCTTCGGCGGAGCCTGATGTAGACCTCGCATCCCAGGCGCAGGCACACGCTCAGCGTGTCGCGGCGGTTGGGGGTGCAGCCCAAACCGGGCCGCCACAGGAGATCCTCTGGCGGGATTTGGGCGCAGGGCCAGGCACGGGTGGGCAGCCTCTTGTAGGCGTCCAAGCGGTTCCGGCTACCCCGGTCGCCCACGCCGAACACACAAAGCCAACGGCGACGGCATCTTCCAGCGGTGTGATCGAAGCGGGGCTCACTACGGCGGATATCCAGGCGCCCCCCCACGCGCTGACGTCGCAGACCCCAGGGGCATCGGCACGGGCCAATCCGTCGAATGTCGGCGAGCAACTGACCCAGGCGCAGGTCTATGAGCAGTATCTCCAGGCGGTCCGTGGTGGAGGGGATTCGAACCTATCCAAGGCGGTCACAGCAGCGACCCTTGCAGCGGTCGGGCCACACGGCGAGTTGGACTGGTCGATGCTCGCGTCGCTGTCGCCGGAGGATCAGGAACTGGTCCAACGCTATCACAGGGCCGTCACCACACTACGCGGTGAGTTGCTTGCGGGCGGCGGGGAGGTCGATCGGGAAGCCGTCGCACATCGCCTGGACGAGTTGTACGGCAGCCAGCCTGTTTCGATCCGCACGATCGAGCTCTGCGAGAAGGTGATGGGCTACGGTGTTTACGACACTTTCCCGGACCATACATTTGTGGCGGGGCGTCAGCAGAAGCTGATTGTCTATGTCGAGTTGGACCACTTCAAGCCAATGAAGCAAGACCGTGGCGACGGGTACGAGGTGCGTCTGCGGCAGGAGTTGGAGCTGTATGAATCCAACGGGTTTGAGGTCTGGAGCCACGAGCCGGTGCAGATCACGGATGTATCGCACAACAAGCGGCGAGACTTTTTCGTGGTGCAGTTGGTGACGCTCCCGGCGGAGTTGCGGATGGGTCAGTACCACCTGAAGATCCGTGTCTACGACGAAAACGCAGGCACCCGTGACGAGGCATCGGTCGCGATCACGCTTGTGGCGGACGATTCGTTGGTCAAGGGGACGGCCCGGTGATCGGGTTGGGTGCGGCTGAGGTTGCAAGCCCCGTGTGCTTGGCTACCATGCGGCCATGCGTGTGCTCGCCGATGGTGACCGCTTCTCGGAATTAATCGATTCGCTGTGTGTTGGGATAAGTGACACGATCGCGAGTCCGGGGCACCCTCAAGCGTCAGGCGGACAAACCCCCGAAAGTAGCCCCAAAGACGCCCCATGCGGGGGTTGGGCGTTGGTCGGTGTGCGTAGCCGGGGGGATGTGCTGGCTCAGAGGATCGCCGAGCGGCTTAGTGCGGAGCGGTTTGAAGGCCGTATCGGTACGCTGGATATCACGCTCTATCGAGATGACCTCTCCGAGATCGGGCCGCAGCCGGTGGTGCGCACGACCGAGATAGATTTCCCAATTGATGGCCTGAACGTGGTCCTGATCGACGACGTCCTGATGACCGGGCGGTCGATCCGTGCGGCCTTGCAGTCGCTGATGGACCTGGGCCGACCCCGGCGGGTGTGGCTAGGAGTGCTGGTAGACCGAGGTGGGCGGGAGCTTCCGATCGCGCCTGATTTTGTTGGGCTTGACCTGACGGAGGGGGCAGACGAGGCGTTGGCGCCGGGGGCCAAGGTGCAGGTCATGGTGACGCCGACGGATGAGAGGGACGCCGTGGTGGTCTTTGATGAAGGCGAGCGGGAGGGGGTGGAGCGTGGCTGAAACGCAACCCGGATACCACTGGCCGCACCGCCATTTGTTGGGCTTAGAGGACCTGTCGGCTCAGGACATCCGGTTCCTGCTGACGACCGCGTTGGGCTTTGACGGCGTATCGACACGGAGCGTGAAAAAAGTGCCCGCGCTGCGTGGCCGGGTGGTGGTGAACCTGTTTTTTGAGGACTCGACACGCACCCGAGCCAGCTTCAATCTCGCGGCAAGCCGCCTCTCCGCAGATGTGCTTGAGATGGCGGGCAAGGGCTCGAGTGTTTCCAAAGGCGAGACGCTGATCGACACCGCCCGCAATATCGAAGCGATGGGCGTGGACGTGATCGTCTGTCGGCACCACCACAGCGGGGCGGCGGCCCACCTGGCGCGTTCGGTGGATTGCTCGGTGATCAACGCCGGGGACGGTCAGCACGAACACCCCACCCAGGGGCTTTTGGATATCCTCACCATCGCCAAGCGCACCGGCAGGACCGATTCGTTCGACTTCTCCGGGCTCACCGTCGCGATCGTAGGGGACATCACACACAGCCGGGTCGCACGGTCGAACGTCTACGGCCTGATCAAACTCGGCGCCCATGTGATCCTGGTCGGCCCGCCGACGCTGCTGCCCGGGGCGTTTACAGATATCGGTTGCGAGCTATCCAACAGCCTCGACGATGTGCTGCCACGGGTCGACGTGGTGAACATGCTGCGTATCCAGTTCGAACGGCTGACCAGCCAGGCTTTCCCAAGCGTCCGCGAGTATTCCACACGTTTCGGGCTAAACGCCCAGCGGCTCAGTAGAGCCAAGCCCGATCTGCTGGTGATGCACCCCGGCCCGATGAACCGTGGGGTTGAGATCGATTCCGTGGTGGCTGATGGACCCAACTCGGCGATCCTTCAGCAGGTTGCCAATGGCCTGAGCGTCAGGATGGCGGCCTTGTTCCTGGTCAGCGGTGCGCCGGTTTAGCCCCGGCAAACGCTACACCAGCCAACTAAATCGCAAGCCACCATCCCCAAATCTCAACACATCTGGTATAACTAGCAGATGGGAACCCCCGTTGATAACCCAAACGGCCTTTTGCTGATCATTTCCGGCCCGTCCGGGGTCGGCAAGACCACGATCACTCACCGTGTCCGTGTGCGCCTTGGCGCGGTCTTCAGTGTCTCCATGACCACCCGCCCGATCACCGGGGAAGACACCGACGGCGTGGACTACCACTTCGTGGATGAGGCCCAATTCAAACGCCAACGCGACGCGGGCAAGCTTCTGGAGTGGGCCAAGGTCTTCGGCAACTACTACGGCACACCCCGCCGACCGGTCGAAGAGAACCTGGACGACGGCCGGCTGATGATCCTCGAGATCGACGTCGAGGGTGCGATCCAGATCAAGAAGAACATGCCCGATAGCTTCGCGCTGTTTATCGAGCCGCCCAGTGAGGAGGCGCTGTTGCAACGGCTGCGCCGCCGTCAACGCGAGGATGAGCAGACCATCCGAGGCCGATTCGCCCGGGCCAAGCACGAGATCGACCGTGCCCGCGGATGCGATGTCTATGACGCCTTTATCGTCAATGACGAGTTGGATGTCGCGGTGGACCAGGCCGTGCAGGCCGTGGCGGATGAGTTGGAACGAAGGCGCAAGAGCCAGACGCACTCGGTTTGACTGTCTGGAGGGCGGGTCGATCTATTGGCCCGGCGCCCGTTTCCCGATTATCCTGCACATATGAATGCGGCTGTCTTCCTAGATCGCGATAACACGCTCATCCACAACGACGGGGACCTGGGTGATCCAGCGAAGGTGCGCCTGATGCAGGGGGTGGCGTCGGCTGTGGCGTCGCTGTGCGGGCTGGGCTACAAGGTCGTGGTGATTACCAACCAGGGCGGCGTAGCGCGGGGCAAGTACACCGAAGAGGATGTTGAGGCGGTGCACGAGCGTCTGAGCGAACTCCTTGCCGCCGGTGCCAATGGGGCAAAGATCGATCGTTACTACTACTGCCCTTACCACCCCGAGGGCACGGTCAGCCGGTACCGAAAGGAACATCCCAACCGCAAGCCCTCGCCGGGGATGTTGCAGGAAGCGGCGCGTGAGATGGGGTTGGACCTTTTGCAGAGTTGGACGATCGGCGACCAGGTGCGTGATGTACAAGCCGGTCTGGCTGCCGGGACGCGTGCGGTTTTATTGCGCTTAGATGCCGACCGACTCAAGCCGTTCGACCCGCGCGAACACCCGGGGCTTAACGAGCATTCCGGCGAGACCGAGGGGCACCCGGCGACGCCCGACTTTTATGCCCGCAACCTGGTCGAGGCGGTACGGATCGTTGCCCAGCAGCGCAAGCCCGAGACGGCCGAGCAGATCCACCGGACCGGGCAACCCCAGCGTAAGTGGGACGCCGCGTCGGTCGCCAAGCTCCAGCGCGAGGGGAAGCGGGATCGTAGCGAGGACAGCGACCAGGAAAACCTAAGCGCACAGCCGGGGTCGGAGGCTACCGCCACCGCTGCGGGTCCGGTGACTCAGCAAGAGCCTAAACCGTTTAGGCCTTGGAACGTGCCGGTTGCCGAGTATGACGACCAGGAAGATGCGGACCCATCGGAGTCTGTAACCAGCCAGTCCAACACATCTGCCGTTCCGGCAAGACCGGCTGTCGAGCCGCCGAAGCAGGTGCAGGCCGCTGAGGTGCCGCAGGGTGCGGATGAGAAAACGCTGCGATTGATCCTACAAGAGCTGCGGAACCAGCGCGGCACGGGGACCGAATTTTCTTACATCCGGATCATGGCGATCGTTCTACAGACCATTTCGGGTGCCTGCCTGTTGGGCGCGTTCTGGCTGGGCTCGGCGGACAGCGACCTGTTCGTGCGGCTGATCGGCTCTGCGGTGGTGGCCCAGCTTGCGGTCATCGCGGCGATCTTGTGGGACCGGTGATCCATTCTGGGCCTCGGGGGCGGATCGTTCGACGTTGGTATACTTGGTCGGATGCCCCCCGAGGAATCTCCCGTTAAAGATGCGAATCGGCTGTTGGTGGTGATGCCGACCTGGCTGGGCGATTGCGTGATGGCGATGCCAACGCTGCGTGCCTTACGGGGGTTGTACCCGCAAGCCCATATCACGGCCCTGGTGGGCGCGGCGGTCCGCCCGATCATGGATGCCAACCCCTGGATCAACCGCACCGTCACGGTCCGTGGCAAGCGCAAGGGGCGGGCGGATGGGAGGCGGGGCGGTCCGATCCGTTTGTCGGCGAGGCTGGCGGCGGGGCATTTCGATACGGCGGTGATCCTGCCGAATAGTTTCCGCAGCGCGCTGGTGACGGCGATGGCGAAGATCCCCAGGCGTGTGGGGTATGACCGCGATGGGCGGGGTGTCTTGCTCACCGACCGGCTGCTGGCCCGGCGGACACTGGAAGGTTTTGTGCCTGTCCCCACGCGGGATTATTACCTGGGGCTGGCCAGGTATCTTGGGAGTGTCGACCCGGACCCGGGGATGCAGTTATTTACCCGGCCGGAACATGATGCCCAGGCTGATGATCTGCTGAGCCAAGGCGGGTTCGATCCCGACGCCGGCCGGAAGCTGGTGCTGTTGAACCCCGGGGCGAACTACGGCGACGCGAAGATGTGGCAGCCGGAAAGATTCGCCGAGGTGGCTGACCGATGCGCGGAGGAGCTGGACGCGTTTGTGGCGGTGAACGGCTCACCCAAGGAGCGTGCGATCCTTGACCGTGTGATTGCCGGGGCCAAGACGCCGATCCTGGATCTGTCCGCGGCGGGGATGCCTCTGAGCCTGCTCAAGAGCATCGTCAGGCGGGCCTCGGTGATGGTGACCAACGACACGGGGCCGCGTCATGTGGCTGCGGCGTTGGGGACGCCGGTCGTGACTATTTTTGGCCCGACGGACCCGGCTTGGACGGAGATCGGGTTTGATGCTGAGCGTCAGGTGATGGTGAAGGTTTTTTGTGGGCCTTGCCAGAAGAAAAAATGCCCGCTGGATCACCGCTGCATGACGCGGATTGATGCTCAGATGGTGGCCAGACAGGTGATTGATTTGGCGCAGGGTGTGGGGGCCCGGGCGTGAGCGGAGCTGATCGTTCAACGAGTATGAAGATCGCGATTGTGATCGAGGGCTTCGATCCATACGCGGGGGGGTTGGAGCGTTCGACCGCACAGATTGCGCTGGATCTTGTCGGCCGAGGGCACGCGGTCACGCTTCTGGCGGGGGGGTGTCGGGACACGGGCTGCCTCCCGGGTGTTGAGATCAAGGCGATGGCTCGACGCAAGCGTTCGTCGGCACTTCGGCTGTTTCTATTTAGAAGCTGGGCGCACAAACAACTGGAAGACGGCGGGTTTGATGTCACCTTGTCGATGACCACCGCCGTGCCCGCAGCCGTGTTGCAACCCAGGGGCGGGACTGTTCGCGAGACATTGGATCGCAACATCGCGATGAGGCCGACGTGGTTGGCCCGTGCCGTTAAGCGTGTCGGTGTGTGGCTGAATCCTAAGCAACAGTTGCTGTTGTATTTCGAACGGCGTGCGTTTCAAGACGAAGGTCTGGTGAAGGTCGCGGCGGTCAGCCGGTATGTGACCGAGCAACTTAAGCGGCACTACAACCTGCCTCCCGAGAAGGTGGAGTTGATCCCAAACGCGGCGGTCATGCCAAAGGTCGATGATGACCAACGGGCACGGTGGCGCAAGCGCATCCGAAACAGCTTTGAGATTCAGGACGGTGTGACGGTGTTTCTGTTTGCCGCGATCAATCCCCGGCTCAAGGGGTTCGAGCCTTTGATGCGGGCGCTAGAGATACTCAAAGGCCGTGATGTCCCGGCGGTGGTATTGCTGGCGGGAGATTTCTGGCATCGTCATAACCAACAGGCTGCGCGGTTGGGTGTCCGGGACCGGGTGCGCTTTGTTCGGCACACCAAGCGGATCGAGGCTCTGTATGCCGCGGCCGACGTGACCGTGCATCCGACCTTTTACGACCCGGCGAGCAAGGTGGTGATCGAGTCGCTGATGATGGGTGTCCCGGCGATCAGCACGGCTTATAACGGTGCCAGCGATCTGATCGCCCCCCCCGGAATACTGTCTGGCGGCGCCGTTGATGGAGCGGCCCCGGTGCGAGGGCGGGTGATAAAGGACCCGGCGGACGCCTCGGCTCTGGCGGACGCGATGCAGGCCCTGACCGACCCGCGGGAGCTTGCGAAGTGCCGTGAGGCCACCACGGGGCTTGATGGGGTGCTTTCGATGAGTACCCACGTGGATCTGCTGGCGGGTCTGCTCCGGCAGGCGTCTGGGTTAAATCAGCCCAAATCAAGTCAGTGAAACAAGATAAATAGGGCATGGGCGGCTAGGTGGTGGGGGATTTCAGGCCGATTTGCCATGGGGGGGGATTTGCAAGATCCTGCCGGGTCAACCTATACTACCCGGCTCGAATCGTACGACTTGGATAACCCCGGATAACCTCCGGATTCCACCAGATACCCGGAACGGCCAGACATGCCCACGATTAATCAGCTCGTCCGCAATCCCCGACGCACGCCCAAGGCCAAATCCAAGGTCAAGGACCTGGACGCCTGTCCACAGAGGCGCGGCGTCTGCCTGCAGGTGAAGACGGTGACCCCCAAGAAGCCTAACTCGGCTCTGCGTAAGGTCTGCCGTGTCCGCCTGTCTAACGGCAAGGAAATCTCGGCCTACATCGGCGGCGAAGGTCACAACCTCCAGGAACACAGCATCGTGCTGGTCCGTGGTGGTCGTGTGCGTGACTTGCCTGGTGTGCGGTATCACGTTGTCCGCGGCTCGCTTGACTGCCTGGGTGTCGAAGGCCGTAACCGCGGTCGATCGAAGTACGGCGTGAAGAAGGCCAAGGGCTAAGTAAGCCATTAGTTTTTAATCGTTAGCCATTAGCAGCTAGCTAAGAAGATGGCTGGCGGATCAAATTTGTTTCATCATAGATCGGCAAGTAATCGGTGAGGCCCTGTCGGCCTTAGCGGTGAACGAAGGATCGGATAGCTCATAGCTACTTCATCCATGACGAGCCGACGGAAAGGACCGCCCGATGGGCAGCAGAATCACCAAAGCAGAACAGCAGCTCAAACCGGACCCCCGCTACGGCGACAAGGTCTTGTCTCGTTTCATCAACTGCGTCATGCGTGACGGCAAGAAGGCGGTCGCCCAGCGCGTCGTCTACGCCGCACTCGACGAGATCGAAAAGCGTTCCAAGGGCGAGCCCACCGGCATCGAGGTATTCCGCGAAGCCATCGCCAACGTCCGCCCCGAGGTCGAGGTCCGGTCCAAGCGGGTCGGCGGCACCAACTACCAGGTGCCCATGCAGGTCAGCCGGCGCCGCCAGCAGAGCCTGACCTTCCGCTGGATCATCAACGCCGCCCG
>JAJDCT010000119.1 GCA_029260695.1 Phycisphaeraceae bacterium | reverse complement strand
GGCGGCAAATTCCAAAGGATCAATCGGCTCTGAACCGATTTCGGCATCGAGAGCCGGCGCCGCTTTACCGCCGACCCCGTTCACGGAGTGGCAGATGACGCACCCCTTCCGCACGAACAGATCATGGCCAATAGCGGAATCAGGATGGCGCTCCACGACTTTCAGCCCGTGAACGCCATCGTCACCCGGTTGACTGCATGAGATTAAGATCACCGACGCCGCGCCCGCCGCAATGAGCTTGATGTGACGCTTCAGCATAAAATCTCCTTTGTCAGGAATTCGGGGAGCAAAAATCGCGTTTGGAGGGCGGCATTCTCAACCCATTGAACCACTGTTGCGCTATTTGTCGCTCGGAGCAATGGCGCCCAGGCGCGTCATAATGCAATGGTTTTTAAGAGGAAAATGGCCCAACCAAGTGTAGCCCTTCACCTCCTTTTTCCAATACAATAGGATAGACCAATTCATCGGGGGAGGATCAGGTGATTGTTGCATCGTTTAACTATATCATAAGCTTCGGTATTGGGGCCGCTTATCCGGCCACGCTCCGGTTTTGCAGTGTGATCAAGTCCTGATGGTTGTTCCAGGCCTTCTCACGATAGTTCACCACCAGAACATCATCCCGCGCGTAGCATTGGTCTAAGAACCAGTGCGCCGGGATATAGGCCGCGCCATACCCAGGCGTGGCCACATAGTCCGCATACGCATACTCCCCCCGAAAAAATGCATCTGAAACGCTTTGAAACGCGTCCAAATCCTTAAAGGCGTTCCGGGGGTAATGGCCTGTAGCCCCGTTGTAGACAGCCCTGCGCCCATGTGTGGTGATCATCAGCAATCCGTTTGGCGCCATGCAATCTAAGGCGAAGTCAAGGAAGGCCTTCGCCGATCGCTCCGGTAGATGGGTGATAAGCGACCCGACCCATATGAGATCGCAGTCTGGTTGCCGTTCGATCTTCGAGAAATCGTCATTCGTTTCAAACGCCGTTGTCCCGAAAGTCTCAACGTTCCACGCAAGCGCGTCTTCTAAAACATCGGACACAAGGATTTCGGCGTCTGGAAACGCTGCGCTCAGCCAGCGTGTCACCCGGCCCCAGCCTGATGGGAAGTCCATTATTCGGGCGGTTCCCGTCTCCGTGTGGCAGGCCAATTCGTTTTTTATCAATGTGAGCGCGCGCTCACCAATTGCGAAATAGGCAGGGTCTTGGCCCGGCGGCCGCATATTGTCATCAGGTGCTATGGTGCGGTTTATTTCCATTGCAGTTTTTATCCTCTTTGCCGCCCGACCCTTACCTATGGAACAACCCATCCAAGGCGGGAATTGACGTCCCTACCGCGGTAGCTACAGTATGGCAAATGAATCCATGAGCGGCACTTGCCGCTAGTTCTCGGCCGTCCACCTAAACGCGCACCAATGATCAGCCCCAGTCAATTGGTCCAGTTTGAATGTTACTTCACGTTCGGCTTGAAGCGCTACCCTTGGTTGGGCCGCCCGGCTGGAGGATTTCCGGTTTCACATCGGCGTAAGATTTCGGGAGGGCTTCAAAACCTTCCGCCGTTGGTTTGGTGTCCACATTGTAGAGTTCTTTCGCCTCAGCACCACCTACGGCTCGCGGTGGCTTTAAGGCAATGCTCATGGCGCCAAAGATCACAAGCGCGGCGCCACCTGCGGCGATCATCAGCGCCTTTTTATTAAGGCGCGTGACGCCACGCGGTTTCCCGCGCAATTCCAACGCTTCTGGATTTTGTTTCTGGTCGGTCATTTTACGACCGCCGTTTTTTGTCGTTGCGAATGATGCGGACGGTCTGTTGCGGCTTCTCGCCGAGGCGCAACTCTGCGGCTGTGAACAACCGATCAACCACATAGTAGTTGCCGCGCATGCGATAATTGACGAGTTCCGGCGCGCCCTTGCGGTTCAAGACAAAGAGCGGCGGCGCCTCGCCCTGGGCGATATTTTCCGGGAACTGGATGAAGACCTGTTTGCCATTGTCAAAGGCGCGTACGGGGCGCCAATGGGGCTTGTCGCCTTCAATGTCGTATCGGAATTTTAAGGTCTCTGGTTCGACATTGTCAGCGATAGTGTGAGACGCCTCGACCAGCATGCGATTGTTCTCATGGCGGCGCCGGGTCAGTTGTTCCTGCGGATAGGTCCAGGAGATCGCCGCCATATAGGTCTCGCGGAACGAGCGCATCTCAAGATGGTAGGCGCGGCGGTCGGTGGCGATCACAAGATTGGTTGAGAGGTTCGGCGCAATCGGCTTGACGAGAATATGAACCTGCTCGCCGTCTTTGCCACCGCTAGTAGTGTCGCCAACGACCCAGCGCACCGTGTCGCCGGCAGAGACCGAGTTCAATCGCTCGCCCGGCTGCAGCGTGATGTCGGTGACCTGCTCCGGCGCCGCATACAGCCGGTACAACGCGCCTTCCATAAAGGGGTAAACCTGGACGGCATTTAAAAAACGGCCGAGGTCTGGTTCGATCTTGGCGCGTTCATTCGCCGTGTCGATGCGTTGAAAGGGTTTCAAGGATGGCGCAGTTTCTTGTTCTTCATCGAACGGTTTCAATTGACCCGGTAAGGGATAAGGCGTTGCGGTCTCAATAATCTCACGCACTGGCTGTTTGTCATCGAAGCTGACGACTTTCGCCGGCCGCATCGGTTCACTATCGAGCGCGATATCCGGGTATGTTGTTTCGCAAGCG
>JAJDCT010000118.1 GCA_029260695.1 Phycisphaeraceae bacterium | reverse complement strand
CGACCTGGCGGGCAAGCGCCCCCGGCTCACACCGATCAACGGCTGGGGCATCTGCGTCGGCTGGGTGTTCTGGATACTCGTCGTGCTGGCGCTGATTCGGGTACGCACCCACGGCGTGGCACACGAAGGCCTGGGCGCAGTCTGGATCGGCCCAGCTATCGCGGCGGCGGTGTTCGGACTGCTCACCTGGCTGATGCTCGGGCCTTCCTCACTGGCCCCCCGTGCCAGGCGCGGTACCGCGCTGCGATTCACCCGCTTGGCTACCGCCTGGCTGATCGTCTTCGACGCATGTTGGTTGTTGTCCGCGGGGCTGTGGTGGCAGGGGCTCGTGCTGCTGATCCTGATCCCGGTTGGGTTCCTCCGCTCGCCTCAACTCAATCCCCCGAAGATGGGCGACACGGCTAAACCCCAAGCTTCATGTGAGTGATACATCTAAGGTTCACTGCCACAGGGTGTGAAAACGCAATGACTGCTTTAGCTTCCGCACCGGACATGATTAAGGAATATCAGTAAGCACTCCGATTAAGGTATTCACTGCAGGCACGCTTGAATCGATCCCCAGCGCATGGTACAAACGGGGATGCCCCCCCAAAAAGACGCAAAAGACGACGCCGACCCCTCTGAGAACACCCCGGCCCCCCGGGATACCGCGGACCTGCTGGCTGAGGCCGGGCACGCCACGCAGGAGTCCGAGTTTTTCAATCCCATCCCGCCGGGCTACCAAAAGGGGCGCCATAAGTACGTCGTCGTCCTGGGCACCGTCATGAGCGGGCTGGGCAAGGGGATCTTCTCCTCGAGCCTGGCGAAGATGCTCAAAGACAAGGGCATGACCGTCGCGCCGATCAAGATGGAGGGATACCTGAATATCGACTCGGGCACGCTGAACCCCTACCGCCACGGCGAGGTCTTCGTCCTGGACGACGGGCTCGAAACCGACATGGACCTGGGCACCTACGAAAGGATGCTCGACCAGAACCTCACCCGGCAGAATTACACCACCAGCGGGCAGGTCTACAAACGTGTTCTGGATAAGGAACGACACGGCGGGTACCTCGGCCGAGATGTGCAGATGATCCCCCACGTCACCGGGGAGGTGAAGTACCAGCTGCGCGAACTGGCGGTGAAGCAAAATGCGGACGTGGTATTCGTCGAGGTCGGCGGGACGGTCGGGGACCACGAGAACGCTTTCTACATCGAATCGGTGCGCCAGTTGGCGTTCGAGGAGGGCGCGGGAGCGGTCTGTTTCGTCGCGCTGACGTATGTGATCGAGCCGCCTGCCCTGGGTGAACAGAAATCCAAGGCCGCGCAACTGGGCCTCAAAAAACTACTCGAAGCCGGGGTCCAACCCCACATCATCGCCGCCCGGGCAAAGAACCCCGTCGAGTCGTCCGCCACCCAAAAGATCGCGATGTTCAGCAACGTCCCGATACACCGTGTCTTTTCGATGCATGACCGCGACTCGATCTACACCATCCCCGACTCCATGCGTCAGGCCGGGCTCGACCGTGAAGTACTCACGATGCTCGACCTGCACGGCCGGGTCGACCAGGGCCACGAGGACCGCGCCCGGGACAACTGGCAATCTTTTGTCGGCAAGCTCACCGCGAAGCGCAAATACAAGGCACGCATCGGGATCACCGGCAAGTACGCCTCACTCAGAGATGCCTACGCCTCGATCGACAAAGCTCTGGAACACTGCGGGACGCACCTGGGCTGCGATATCGAGACGGTCTGGCTTGATACCACCCTGTTCGAGCCCGCCGAAGCCCCCGAAAAACTCAAGGGCCTCGACGCCGTGATCGTACCCGGCGGATTCGGGCACCGTGGAACCGAAAGCAAAATCGCATGTGTGAAACATTGCCGTGAAAACGGCATACCGTATCTGGGCATCTGTCTGGGGTTCCAGATGGCGGTCGTCGAGTACGCCCGAAACGTCGCGGAATTGCCCGAAGCGGCAAGCACCGAATTCGACAAGCTCTCGGACGCCCCGGTGATCGACATCCTGCCCGAGCAGAAAAAGATCGAGGGCCTCGGTGGGAACATGCGCCTGGGCGGCAAAGATGTGTTGATCCAACCCAACACGCTGGCGTCGTTCTTATACAAGCCTGACGCTGCCAAGCCATTCACCATCCGCGAGCGGTTCCGCCACCGCTACGAGGTGGACCCCAAGTTCATAGAGGTACTCGAGAAAGCCGGGCTGGTCTTCTCAGGCCGACACCCCAAGCAGCCCATCATGCAGGTCCTGGAACTGCCTAACCACCCCTACTTCATCGGAGCCCAGTTCCACCCCGAGTTGACCGGCCGACCGCTACGCCCCCAGCCGATGTTCATGGGTCTGGTCGCCGCCGCGATCCGTCACAGCCACCCCGACGCCGAACCCGCCACAATAAGCACGCGGTGGGTCGCCCCCAGCACACCCTCCTCTGCGCCGGTCCAATAATCCGCAGACACACACCCAATCAATAAACGCCAGCCGCCCTCCCTTCAGTTATATGAACGGTTTCGAGCGCACTGCCAAATGGCGGCTTGCCCATATCTATTGTTGTATAACAACTTAACTCGTTTAACTGACTTGCAAAGCTACCCGATAATTTAGAAAGGCCTTAATGAGGCCCGCGCGACAGGAGCATCCATGCCCAAAGAGGCGTCCGACAACTCAAGCAACAGCTTTTCAAGCAAGCTGACGCGCAGGCTTGTCGAACAGACCGATTCCCTCATGGGCGGGGGGAACCTCGATAACCAACAGATAGACGAACAGTTTGCCGCGTTGGGTGAAGACGCCATCACAGCGTTGAACGCCGGGGAAGGCCAACTCAAAGACCTGGCCAAACTCGCGTCCCTGATCAGCCAATCCGGAGGCAAGGAGGTTGGGCTTGACGGCACGTTCAAGCTGACGGCCAGCGCGGATCAGATGTTCATCGCGGTGTCCATCACCCCGGTACTCGGCCGGGCAAATCCGGTAACGGTAAAGGACATCGTCAATGAGCTGAGGAGTCGGAATATCAAGCAGGGCGTGATGATCGACGCGATCAAGAAGGCCGTTGATGAAGCCGAGCGCGGCGAGGAGGTCAGCGACCGGGCAATCGTTCGAGGTCTTCTACCCCAGGCAACCAGCGACCCCTGGCTGGCGTTCTTCGGGCGAAAGGCCGGGGGCGTGATCGAAGAGGTCGGCGAACGCGGGCTCCTGAAAGGCCCAGACGATCCTGTCTTCTGCGAGGCGGGAGATACCATCGTTTACGCACAAGGTGGAAACGACGGCCGAGACGGGTACACCGCCACCGGAGAGGTCCTGC
>JAJDCT010000117.1 GCA_029260695.1 Phycisphaeraceae bacterium | reverse complement strand
GCCGCATCTGTATGCGGGGTATCGTCTTGGATCTTTGTCCTGCGGTAGCGCCGACGAAGCGGGGGGGTCTCAAAAAGCAGTGCGGAAGCTACCGTCCACAGCGCGACACTGCCGAGGATGACCGCCATCCGTTTCCAGGGGTCCCCCGCAGCCAGTCGATTTTCCGCTAACACAACGGCAGTCCGTACCCACTCAAGTGCTGCGATCACGAGCATGGCCTGCATTACCCGCGCCACCCACCGATGCCGTATCAGCAACGCCAACGGGATCAACAGCGACACCACCACCAGAGCCACGCTCCCATAACGCAGGAAGTGTGCCCCAAGCAGCAGAAAACTCAGCACGGTGGGTATCAGCAGGACGATTCGCATCGATATTACCTCGGCTTACGGTAACAGGACTACAGCACAAACCGGCTGAGATCTTTGTCCTCCGCGATCGCCTGGACCTGGTCTCTGACAAACCGCTCGTCGATGGTCAGTGTCGTATCACCCCGCGCGGCCATCTCAGGGGCGTCGAAGTTCACCTGTTCGAATACCTTCTCCACGATCGTCATGAGCCGGCGGGCACCGATGTTTTCAAGTGTCGCGTTGGCCTTGGCGGCGATCTGGGCCACCGCTTGGATGCCCGATTCCTCGAACACCACATCGATCTCCTCAACCTGTAATAGCGCCTGCTGCTGCTTGGGTAGCGCGTTGCCCGGCTCGGTGAGGATACGCACGAAGTCGCTCTCGCCCAGCGGCGACAACTCCACACGGATCGGGAAGCGCCCCTGCAACTCGGGCATCAGGTCGCTGACGGACGCCGAATGAAACGCACCGGCCGCGATGAACAGGATGTGGTCCGTCTTTACCACGCCTTGCCGTGTGGTCACGTTCGTCCCCTCGACAATCGGCAACAGGTCGCGCTGCACACCCTGCCGGGAAACGTCCGGCGATCCGCCGCCCCCCCCGGAGGCTCCCCCTGCCCCGCCTGAGACAGCGATCTTGTCGATCTCGTCAAGGAAGATAATCCCGCCTTCTTCCGTCCGCTCAATGGCCTCGGCGGTGACTTTGTCCTGGTCCAGCAGTTTCTCGGTTTCCTGTTCGGTCAAGATTTCGCGAGCCTGTGCTACGGTGGTCCGCCGCCGGTTGTTCTGCGCGGGGATCATCCGCTCGAGCATGTCCGACATCTGCGGGTCCATCTGGTCGATGCCCATGTTCGCAAACATCATTGAGGCATGTGGTTTGTTCGTCACGGTCAACTCAACTTCGCGTTCGTCGAGTTTGCCGGCTTCGAGTTGCTCACGCAGCTTCTCTCGGACCTGTGCCTTTCGCTCCCCGGACGCCTCCGGGCTCACATACCCGCTACTTACGGTGGGTTGTGTCTCGTGCTCACCGGAACCCGGGAGCAGCAGATCGATCAGCCGGTCGGTCGCGGCGTCCTGGGCCTTGGCGGTGACTTGCTGGGCGTGCTCGGCGCGGACCATCGTGACAGCCTGATCCAGCAGGTCGCGGACCATCGATTCGACGTCCCGGCCGTGGTAACCCACCTCCGTGAACTTGCTGGCCTCTACTTTGACGAACGGCGCGTCGGCGAGCTTGGCCAGACGGCGGGCGATCTCGGTCTTCCCGACCCCGGTAGGCCCGCTCATGATGATGTTCTTGGGATAGACCTCACGGGCCATCTCCCCTTGAAGCTGTCGCCGCCGCCACCGGTTGCGTATGGCCACCGCGACGGCACGCTTGGCGTCGGCCTGGCCGATAACATAAAGGTCTAGCTGGTCGACGATCTGTCTGGGGGTAAGGTGGTTCATCTTCTGCATATCCTAGCTTCTGCCCGCCGACATGCTGCCGGACCGATAAGCACGCCGCGGTCTTGGGTTATTGCGCTTGAGCGGGTTGTAACGGCCGGATAACTCAGGCAAGGTACTAAACAGCACCCCTTGGTTAGTCGATCTATTCCAGTAGTTGTTGTCACGAATACCGACGCATCCAGGCGGGCCTCTCGGGGAATCGAAGGCCACTGGTACGGGATTCCGCTGTTAAGTCCGGCTACGGCCGATGCTGGAGGGGCGATTAAGACGTATGGCACTGGGATTTACAAAACCCCGTTTTTCGCCGATCGCCATCGACTTCGGCACCGACACCCTCAAGGTGTTGCAGCTATCTCTGGGCGACGCGCCTCAGTTGATCGCCAGTGCCTGTGCCGTGATCCCCGAGTTGGCTCGTACCGACGTGTCTAGCCGGGCTGCTTTTCTTGCCGAGACGCTGCGCGGCCTGCTCAAATCTCAGCCGTTCAAAGGCAAGCGCGCGATCTGCTCGATCCCTGCGTTTCAGACTTTGATCCAACACATGGAACTGACCAAGGCCGAGCACGAGGACTTCGACGCACAGATCGGCCTACACCTGATCCAGAGGTTCAACGTAGACCCCTCGCGGATGGTGGTCCGCAACCACTGTGTCGGGAAGATCCTCCGTGAGGGAACGACCCGGCACCAGGTCGTGTGCATCGCCGCCCGCCGTGACGCCGTCATGAAGTACATCGATCTGGCCAACCAGTGCAAGCTCGAGGTCGTCGGCATGCACAGCGAGCCGATGGCGCTGGTGCGTGCCCACCCACTGCTTAGCGGGCGGGATACCGGGCCCGGTGTGACCTGCTACATCGACATCGGCGCGGGGATGACCAAGCTGATCGTCCCGCACGGCCAAGAGTTGGCGTTCGCCAAGACCGTTCACGCGGCAGGCGATCACCTTACCCGTGAACTAGCACAGATGAACGGGATCAACTTCGACCAGGCTCGAAACTTGCGTGTCAAGGCCCGCGCCCAGCAGACGAGCCCGACAAACGCCGCGGTCGGCAGCCAGGGCGGCATCCCTCAAGACGGCCCCCAGATATCAGACGCACCGGTCTCAGAATCCGCTGAGCCCGAAGAAGTCAGCGTCACCATCGAATCCCTCATCGACGAGCTGAGGTTGTCTATCCGCTATTACCACAGCATCTTCCCGGACCGGCCGATCCAGCAGTTGGTCTTCCTGGGCGGGGAGTCACAGGACGTGAAGATGTGTCAGATGATCGCACGTTCGGTCCGTGTGGCCGCGCGGCTGGGAGACCCTTTCGCCGGCGTGGACACACTGGACAGCCAAGGCCGATCCGGCGGCATTGAATCCTACAAACCCATGCCTGGCTGGGCCGTCCCGCTTGGCCTGTGCCTCAGTGAGGCAAACCTGTAACTCAAGCAACTCGGGCAAGAACGCCCGGCAAGCCAGCATGGGCGGGGAACGCCCTAAAGGTGGATAACAGTATGGCAAGCAATGAAAGCTTCCTCCCAGAGGATTACCTTCAGAAGAAGATCGCCCGGCGCACCAACGCCATCTGCATCACGCTCTTCGCGTTAGTGATGGCCGGGGTGGTGGGCGCCTTTCTGGTGACCGACCGCCAGCGGTCTGAGGTCCGTCGGCTCCAGGCAGAGGTCAATGAAAACTTCCAGGACGCCGCACGCAGGATCGAGCAACTCGACCAGCTTCAGGTCGACAAGAAGATCATGATGCAGAGGCGGAAGGTCGCCGAGGTCTTGGTGGAGCGTGTGCCCCGCAGCGTTATCCTCGCGGAGTTGACCAACCGCATGCCTTCGACTCTGAGCCTCCTGGAATTCGAGATGGAGACCAAGATCCTGCGCAACGCGCCCAGGCCAAAGACGGCCATCCAGAGGGAGGCACAGAAAAACCAGAAGGGCCGCAAGGCACTCACTCAGCCGGACATCAAGCCCACCGAGCTGACGCTGAGCCTGATCGGGGTCGCGCCAACAGACCTGGAAGTCTCTCAGTTCCTGGCGACGCTCAACCAGCACGAGCTCTTCCAGAACATCTACCTGCGCTACAGCGAAGGCGCCAAGGTTCAGGACCAGCAGATGCGTAAGTTCGAGATCGAGATGACCCTGAATCAGAACATCGCCCCTCACCGCCTGGACAACGATACAGAGCTGCCGATGGACCCGATGGGTGACACGATCAAGATCAACCAGGACGGTAAGCGGGTCATGACCGACCCCACGGTGGTCCCGGCCTCGTCGCCGGCAAACGGAAAGGACCAGTGAACCATGCAATTCGGATTACGAGAAGCTACCTTTGTGCTGCTGCTGCTGGCGATGCCTGTGGCCGCCTATTTCTTTGTCTTCCAGCCCCGCGCCAACCAGATCGCTGAGGCTCGTACGGAGATCGCTTCCAAGCAGACTAAGCTCAAGGAACTCGAAGCCGCGACCAAGAGTATCGAAGACCTAGGTGACGAGATCGATGAACTCAGGCAGGCGATCGAGTTGTTCGAGAAGAAGCTCCCTGCTCAGCGTGATGTCGAGGTCGTTCTGCGGGATGTCTGGCGTCTCGCCGCCGAGAACAACCTGACACCCAAGAGCGTACGCACCGACAAGATCGTGGCTTCCTCGCAGTACGCCGAGCTGCCGATCAAGATGACCATCATCGGGGATTTCAGCGGCTTCTACACGTTCCTCCAGGAACTCGAGAAGCTGCCGCGTATCACACGAACCCCCAAAATGAAACTTAAGAAGCTGAATAAGCAAGAGGGTGAGATGCAGGCCGACATGGTCCTGAGCATCTTCTTCGAAGGCGACAATCGCCACGCCAGCGCGGGCTGAACCAACACGGAGACACGGCATGACCGACTTCAATGACGACAATCAAAACGCCTTGATACCCCAGGACAGCGGTGCCGAGGAGCCCATGTCCATGACGCTCAGTGGGATCGGTCGGGGTGATCCACTGCCCGAAGACGGCGGCTACGAGATGGATTCGGCTGCGGGTAACAGCGGGCTGTTGTCGCATACAACGCTCCTGATCGTGGCGGTGGCCATCGTCGCCGCGGGCTCGCTATTCATTATGCGAGCCAGCCAGGGTGATCTGACTAACACCAGCGAGGCATTGGAGATCGAAGCCAAGATCGCCAACGCGCTGAACAAGCTCAACACACCCTCGCTGCTCCCGGACGGCGACCCGCTGTTGGCAGAGAACCTCAGCATGCTCCTGACACCGACCGACGAGATTACCGCAATCTTTCAGCACGACGTCCGCGACCAGCAGGTCCCTATCGAGCAGGTCAAGAAGAATCCTTTCTCGCTTGCGATCAACGACGGTACCCAGGACACCGGCCAAGACACACGACAGACCGACCGCTCACTCGCGAAGCTCCAATCCGAAGCCAACTCCATGGATCTTCAATCGATCATGCTCGGGGCACGGAACATCGCCGTCATCGGTGGGGAGTTCTACAAACGAGGCGACCGCTTAGGTAGCTTCACCGTCACCGAAATCGACAAGCTCACCGTCTATCTCGAGGCGAACGGTAATGCGTTCGAGCTGTCGCTCAAGGACCAGATCAACTAAGCCGCTTTGCCGCGCCAAGACCTTCGGCCCGGCATAGAACGATCGACTCACGACAAGGGCCCTGCGATGAGCACTGACGAACCCACAGATAACTCCGCGGACCATGGTGGCTTGCACTCCATGGTCCCTCAGTCGGTGGCGTCGACCAACCTCTACACGCCGGACGACGGCACCGACGCGACCGGGCTTTCCCAAGACCTGGGCCAGGCACTTCTCAGCGCCGACGCGATCGACCAGGAACAGCTGACCTCCGCCCGCTCCGTGGTCGAAAAATCGCCCGGCAAGAGGCTTGTAGATGTCTTCCTGGGGATGGGTGTGGACGAAGCCGCTGTCCAGCAGGCGTGGGCGAAGGTGACGGGTGTTCCCTTTCAGCGGATCAGCGAAGACACGGTCGAGGCCGACCGGCAGATCAACCGCCTGGGCCTGGACTTCTGCCTGAGCCACGGCGTCCTGCCGATCCGGATGTCCGGCCCGCGCCTTATCCTGGGCGTCACCGACCCGGACAACCTGCCGATCGTCGACGAGGTCCGCCACAAGCTCCAGCTCCCGATCAAGACCGTCGTGGTCTGCCGCGGCGACATCAGCCTCTACATCGAGGTCAGCAAGGAGCGGGCTAACGAGGATGAAGACGAGAGCACGGTCGACGAAATCATCGCCGGCATCGAGGACGACGACATCGAGCTCGTCGAAACCAAAGACGAGGAGATGGACCTCGAGAAGATGGCGGGCGAGTCCCCGGTCATCCGCTTCGTCAACTACCTGATCTTCAACGCGGTCAAGGAAGGTGCGTCGGACATCCATATCGAGCCGATGGAGAAGAAGCTGCAGATCCGCTACCGGATCGACGGCATCATGTTCGACTCCATGAGTCCGCCGCACCACATGAAGGCCGCCATCGTCTCGCGAATCAAGATCATGGCGAACCTGGACATCTCTGAGCGCCGACTCCCCCAGGACGGCCGGATCCGTGCCATGGTCCACGGCCGAAAGCTCGACCTGCGTGTCTCCACCCTCCCCATGGTCCAGGGTGAGAAGGTCGTCATGCGTATCCTCGACACCCGTTCGATCCAGGTCGGCCTGGACGAGCTGGGCATGAACGAGGACACCCTGCTGATGTGGAAGCACCAGATCGATCAGCCCCACGGCATCGTCCTGGTCACCGGGCCCACCGGCTCGGGTAAAACCACGACGCTCTACGCATCACTCGGCAAGATGGACCGCAGTAAGCTCAACATCTCCACCACCGAAGACCCCGTCGAGTACCACCTCAACGGCATCAACCAGACACAGGTCCACGACAAGATCGGCATGAGCTTCTCCGCCGCGCTGCGCGCCCTGCTGCGTCAGGACCCAGACGTCCTGATGGTCGGCGAAATCCGCGATACCGAGACCGCTAAGATCGCCATCCAGGCATCCCTCACCGGCCACCTGGTCCTCTCCACACTGCACACCAACGACGCGCCAAGCTGCGTCACCCGCCTGATCAACATCGGCGTCGAGCCTTACCTCATCGGTAGCGCTGTCAACGCAACCCTCGCCCAGCGCCTGGTCCGCAAGATCTGTGACAACTGCAAGGTCAAGCAGCCACCCACGGGCGACGTCGCCGACCACCTCGCCATGCACGGCATCGCTGTGGATGAGCTCTGCATCGGCGAGGGCTGCGACAAGTGCAGAAACACCGGCTACGCCGGACGACTGGGCCTCTACGAATTATTGATCCTCGACGACAACCTCCGCGACAAGATCGTCAGCAACCCCAG